>CAYUKT010000066.1:0-4941 GCA_964445285.1 uncultured Bacteroides sp.
GAAGGAATTTACCTTTTTTATCCCCGCACAGAAAGGCATGGACAAGCAGATGGCAGTAAAATACGTATTTGTAACAGGCGGCGTTGTATCCGGTCTCGGTAAGGGAATCACGGCCGCATCACTGGGAAGATTATTAAAAGCGCGTGGTTACAAGGTGACCATGCAGAAATTTGATCCCTATATAAATATCGATCCGGGTACTATGAACCCGATTCAGCACGGTGAAGTATTTGTCACAGAGGACGGTACCGAGACTGACCTGGATCTGGGGCATTATGAACGCTTTATTGATGAGAACTTGGATAAGAATTCCAATGTAACTACCGGAAAAGTTTACTGGTCAGTGTTACAAAAGGAACGCCGGGGCGATTACGGCGGCGGCACCGTACAGGTCATCCCCCACATCACCAATGAGATTAAGAGCCGTTTCTACCGCAACTTTACGGATCAGGACACCCGTATCGCCATCATCGAAGTAGGCGGTACGGTGGGCGATATCGAGAGCCAGCCCTTTTTAGAATCTATTAGGCAGTTCCAGCATGAAGTCGGCCATGAAAATGCGATTCTGATCCATGTGACCCTGATTCCATATTTAAGCGCTTCTCAGGAACTTAAGACCAAACCCACCCAGGCCAGTGTCAAAGACCTTCAGGGAATGGGTATCCAGCCGGATATCATCGTATGCCGCAGTGAGCATCCCCTGGATCAGGGTATTAAAGATAAGATTGCGTTGTTTTGTAATGTACCGAATAACCGCGTCCTGCAGAATCTGGACGTGGAACACCTCTATGAGGCGCCCCTTGCCATGGAGAAAGAACATCTGGCACAGGTGGCCTGTGAATGTCTGAACTTGGACTGCCCGGAACCCGATCTGGCAGACTGGAAAGCCATGGTGGAATCCCTGCGGACTCCCACCGGAGAGGTGACGATTGCTTTAGTAGGTAAATATACGCAGCTTCATGACGCTTATATCAGCGTAGTAGAAGCTTTAAAACATGGCGGTATTTCCAATCACTGTGTGGTTGATATTCGATGGGTAGATTCCGAGACAGTCACCAAAGAGAATGTGGCACAACTCCTGGATGGCGTAAATGGTATTTTGGTGCCCGGCGGTTTTGGCGACAGGGGAATCGAAGGCAAGATCAATGCTATCACTTATACAAGGGAAAACCGGATTCCCTTCCTGGGGCTCTGTCTCGGTATGCAGCTTGCGATTGTGGAATTTGCCAGAAACGTAATCGGATATAACGATGCCCACAGTATCGAACTTGATCCTTCTACCACCCATCCCGTGATTGCGCTGATGCCTGACCAGAACGGTGTGGAAGATATCGGCGGCACTCTGCGTCTGGGCTCCTACCCCTGCGTACTGGACAAGAGTTCCAAGGCATACGCCCTGTATGGGGAAGAAACTATCCATGAAAGACACCGGCACCGTTATGAAGTCAATAATGATTACCGGGCTGTCCTCACAGAAAAGGGAATGCGTCTTGTCGGCCTGTCTCCTGACGGCCGTATTGTGGAAATGTGCGAACTGTCGGATCATCCGTTCTTTGTAGCCACACAGGCACATCCTGAACTGAAATCCAGACCCAACAGGCCTCATCCACTGTTCAAAGGATTTGTGGAAGCAGCGCTGGCACAGAAAAATTCGTAAGAATTACATAATAAAATAGGAGGAATCTTATTCGTTTATCCTGACAAACTCGGGCGAAACCACATACAATGGCTTCGCCCTTTTTCTTAAAAAACTTATTCATTCAATCCTTGTTCTGAGTCCTGCACTGTAACGAATTTATGTTGAAATTTCATGACTCTCCTTTTACTGCCGCATCATCATTCAGCATGTTCAACTTATCCACGATTGCCTGAATATCCGCCATGCTCACTTTACCACCAAAGCTGACCGCACTCCTAAGCGGCGCGAACCTCGCCATCGCCTCACTCATCTCGCTGGTGATTGCCTCACTGGCCATGCTGGACTCCTCTCCCGCTGCCGAGAAAATATCACTCTTGAGAAGCTCTTTCACAATCTCTCTGGCCCTCGGATCCTTCAACACATCTCCCATGGTAGTATCCGTGGTATATACAAAAGGAAGCACAACGGTAGATTCAACATAAACTTCTTTGGTCAGCACAATATCTCTGGAAGATTTCCCGATCATGATATCGAACGCGCCGGTCTCCACATGCCAGTCATGAATCCTCACACTGTAATAAGCAAACGCCCGCTTATCCAGGGTAAAGGTCACTGTCTTCGTCTCGCCGGGAGCCAGTTCCACCTTGGCAAAATCCCGCAGTTCCTTAACCGGCCGGATTACGGTACTCTCCCGGTCCGCCACATAGAGCTGCACTACTTCTTTACCTGCCATCTTGCCGGTATTGGTCACATCTACGGAAACTTTCATAATATCCGTATCTTTCATCCGATCCTTATCCGTCCTCAGATTAGAATAATCAAACGTAGTATAGGAAAGTCCATGACCAAACGGGAAGAGCACATCCATTTTCTTCTTATCATAATAACGGTATCCCACAAAAATACCTTCCCGGTATTCTACCATATCGCCTTCCCCGATATAAGAAAGATAAGATGGATTATCCTCCAGTTTTAAAGGGAAAGTCTCAGGCAATTTCGCACTGGGATTCACTTTGCCAAACAAAATGTCACAGACTGCGCCTCCCACCGCCTGTCCGCCAAGATAAGCCTCCAGAATACCCTTTACCTGTCCAACCCAGGGCATCTCCACCGGCGAACCATTGTGAAGCACCACCACGGTATTTGCCTGTACCTGCGCCACCTGCCGAATCAATTCATTCTGACATACAGGCATTGCCATATGCTCCCTGTCAAATCCTTCCGATTCGAAAGCATCCGGAAGCCCTGCGAAAATAACCGCTGCCTTCGCCTTCTTCGCCGCTTCCACAGCCTCGGCAAGCAGTCTTTCATCTATTTTATCTTCTTTATCATCAAATCCCTGTGCATAAGTGACATTCCCCATATCCTTTGCCACGTCCCAAGCCGATGTGACCTTATGACTATTGATATGGGAACTGCCGCCTCCTTGATAGCGCGGTGTCTTTGCATACTTGCCGATAAAAACAACTTCATCCTTCCCAGACAAGGGCAGAACTCCATCATTTTTCAGAAGAACGATCGTCTCCTCCGCCACCCTGCGGGCCATCTCGTGATCCTTGTCCTGGTCAAACACCGATTCCCGATTCCTGTTCTCCTCATAACGGAACACAATATTTAAAATCCGCTCCACTGCCGTATCCAACACACTCTCGTCAAGTTCCCCGCTCTGCACCGCACCCACGATCAGCCGGTCATTGGCTCCCATGGAAGAAGGCATCTCCAGATCGAGCCCTGCCTTCAAATCTTCCACACGATTGTTGACTGCACCCCAGTCACTCATCACATAGCCGTCAAACCCCCACTCATCCCGCAATACTTCCGTTAGATACTTGTGATTCTGAGCTGCATAGGTTCCATTAATCTTATTGTAAGAACACATCACTGTCCAAGGCTTCTCTTTTTTTACTGCCCCCTCAAAAGCCGCCAGATAAATCTCCCGCAGTGTCCGCTCGTCAACCCTGGAATCTGAAGACATTCTTCTGGTCTCCTGATTATTGGCCAGAAAATGTTTGATACTGGTACCTACCTGCCTGCTCTGCACCCCATGAATCAAGGCGCCTGCCATCTCACTGGCTACAAGCGGATCCTCAGAATAATATTCAAAATTACGGCCGCACAAGGGAGATCTCTTGATATTGACCGCCGGTCCTAAGATCACACTCACACCTTCTGCCTGACATTCCTCCCCGAGAGTCTCTCCCATCTGTACCAGAAGTTCCCTGTCAAAGGAGGCTGCCGTACCACATCCCGCCGGAAAACAAACCGCTTTGATACTGTCATTGACTCCTAAATGATCGGCCTCCTGATCCTGCTTACGCAGTCCGTGAGGTCCATCGGACACCATACTTGCAGGAATCCCCAGGCGCTCCACCGCCTCCGTATGCCAAAAATCCGCACCGGAACACATCGAAGCCTTCTCCGCCAGTGTCATCTTCGATATGATCTCCCTGATCTTGTCTGCTGTCATATTATAACCCTCCTGTCTGTTCATTGCACGGCCATATCTATATACCTAACTCCCGCTGCTTTTCTATTATGAACCGGCCGCTCTTTTATAACCATAGTGTAACATGACTGATCATATCTTCCTATATCTATTATGATTATTTTTAAATCAATATTGATAAAAAAGTAAATTCCTTCAGAGATTAACAAATCTCGGATAAGCGGCACACCCTATCCATAAAAATTCCCAATATAAGACAATTACATATCTTACATTGGGAGTTATTACGCCATAACCAGATGGCTATGTTCGGCTATTATTCTTCAAATACCATCCTGCATGCCTCCTCTGCCTGAGCCTGCGACAGATGAAATTCCTTTATCAAATCCTCCTGAATTTCTGTGATAGTACTTTGTTTTGACAACTTAGCAATTCTTCTGGTAATTGCCAATTCTCTCATAGCCTCTTCTCTGCCTTCTTTCAGACCTTCTCTTCTCGCTTCTTCGCGGGCCTTTCTCTTCTCTTCCTGAAAATCAAAAGTCACATTTTCAAATAATCTTCCCATCTTCCGCTCCTTAATCTTTGACACCGCATTTTCTGTCTCCTCTTCCTCCAGATTCATGCTATAGAGTAATGCCCGCAACAGCTTCCCCATAATATCCAGAAGATATTCCGGCGTATCCTTTAAGATCTCCTCTATCCGCTCGTCCGGCAGACTCGTAAGCGCCTCCATATCTTCCACAGACTCTATCTTATTGATCAGCATGGCAAGGGATATCTCATCTCCCCTGGCTATGAGTTCCTCATTGCTATGGTCATGCAGCCCCACCATCTGATATCGAAAATGCGGCAGATA
>CAYUKT010000066.1:5041-10138 GCA_964445285.1 uncultured Bacteroides sp.
ATGCCGCAGTATCTCCATATCCGCATAGTTTCTCAAAAATTGGGAACAGAGAATATTATCTCCAAAGATGAGCTTACTGCTGCTGTCCCTGCGCTGTGGATTATTCGTTCTGTTGTTTTCTTTTGTCATTCAATCCCCTTTCCTTGGCAATCAATGATTGCCGGCTATACTGATACCGGCATACAGTATCGGTTCCGACAAGGAAGGTGATTTATGAAAGACAAAAACAATTCTGACGGTGCTCGACATTCCCTGCCATATTTTAGTTACATGTTACGGTAAATAACGGAGCGATCTGCTCTCTACATCTTCCGGATATCCGGAAGCCAGATATCGTATCTGTTTGAAAAGTGATACGATATGAAATGTACGCTAACTATAGCATGATCCAACTAAAAATACAAGTGTTTTTTAATTTATGGATGTTTGAATAAAAGGATGTACGATAGTGGATAAATCTTGATAATATAATATGATATATAGAATATATAGCCGATAAGACAACTCTACTGTTTCATTTAAAACAAACTGCTCAAATCCGTAAATCTATTCACGAAACAATCCTCCACCTTCATCTGTGTAAATCGGTTTTCGCAAATATACAAGTGATGTATCAATCTTAAAAATTTTTCATCTATTTTCCTATTGATAACAGGTTCCTCGCCTGCATGTAAGTTTAGATATGTGGCAAAATAGTCGGCTATTCCTTCCTGAATCTCGCGGACGCATCTTATTTCATCAACAGTTCTTGTCTCCTTAGCGTAAACCGGCTGCCCTCTCTCATCAAATGCCGCAAGTGATGGCATATCCGAAGTCAAAATTGTCTCGATAATATAATAATCTTCATAGATAGCACTGTTTTTCAAATCTTCCGTGTCATAAAACGAGACAATGTCCAATCCCTTATCTTCCATATTTTCCTTTTCCAACTGTAGAAAATATAGTCCTTTTAGATGATTGGGTACAATATGTCCCAGAAACATCTGACTTGTCCCCTTTGCCACAAAATCAAACAGAGCAACGGAACCATTGTCAACCGACAGACGATCAATATATTGCAGATATTTCTTCTTATATTCTTTCGTCCAGTCTAATATCTCATCGGTATAATCCAACAGCGTTTTATTTCGAATCGATTCTTCCTGCTCATCATTTAACTGTATACCAAAACGTTCTTGCATCTGTTCCCGTAAAGAACCGCTGAAATTCATTCCCTCTACATAGCGAATATCATCTTCATCCCTAATCCCGGCACGGATGGCTGCCGTTCTTGATATCAGGAAATAAATCGAGGTAAAATCCCCTGTCAATTTTTCATATAATCTTTGGATCAAATATCCGTCCCTGGCACAGAACCAGATATTCTGCAGGTCAAATCTCCGTACCTGCTGCCTAAACCACAGTGTAAAATCTGCAATCATCGGCGCAGCCAGCAAAAACCCTATATCGCGTGCCCTCATTATCCCTATTTTCCTGTCCTGTGTCTCAAATTGGAACGGACTGTTAAAAAGCTTCGCCACAAACATGCCTGCTTTGAGCCTGTCCGACAGCGTTTTCATGTCATCCCAGATTCCAAAGTATCCCACCGCTTCAAACAGATCAATGCCGCTGTACACCTGGCAGGCTTCCAGTCCATGCCTCTTTGCACTTTCTATGTCAGCCGTTCTATCATCACCTATATGTAGACATGATTTTCCATTCAGTTTCTCTTTTAATACCTCAAAAAGTCCCTGCTGCTTCCCTGTCCCATATTCGCAGGAAACCAAAAGTTCCGTATAAAAATCGATTCCGGTATTCTGCAGGATTCTTTCAATCTGCTTCTTCGAATAGTACATATCCGTCACGATATAAATGACTGCTCCCTGGATTTCCCGCATAAGATCACACATTTCCTGCCGCGGTACGAGCTGTTCGCAGTCTATCTCCCATTCAAGGGTGACCAAATCATCCGGGCTGATCTCCTGTACGTTATTTTCAGCAGTCAGCTTCGTATATATCTCCCTAAGCGTTGGCGTATGTGAGACGGATAATTCTTTCTCACAGCCCAGCCGTTTCCTGGCAAAGTCTGCAATTTCTATCCCTTTTTGTCTCAGTCTCAGATCAACCAGTTCAAAAAGATCCGTAATAAATAAAGTATTTCGCATCACCAGTGTATCAAACAGATCAATACTTATAACTTCCTTTTCATAAATCCGCTTTGTAAGCTCCTCCCTGGTTATTCCCGAAACACTTACAAAATCATATGCCTCTTTCTTCTCCTCACATAAATTGCTGCCCCTGACATCCAACAGATCTATTCCATTTTTAATACAATCTTCTTTAATCTTTCCCGCAATCATCTTACAGGAACCCGGCCGCGCCACTACCAGGATTAACGTTACATGACTGTGAACTGCTTCTGCAAAAGAAATGATCCTGCGGCCATATATCACACCCTCCTGTTTATAACTGTCTAACAATCCAACAATACGAAACCTGCCGCCAAGTTCCTCTAACAGCTTCTGCGTCTCAATTCCCAGCCCATAAATTGCAATATTACGATTTTGATATCGTTCCAGTATCCTCAACACATCTGACATAATGATTTCCCCTATTTTAACCCATCTCTACCTACTTCCTCCATCAACTGCGACAGAGAACTCTCAAATGCTTCCACGGAAAACAACTCCTCGTAAAGCTTACGTGCTTCTAACCCCATGACAGAAAGCCGGTCACAATGCGTCATGCACCATGCAATTTCATCCGCCAGGGCGTCTGCATTTTCGCTCTCAAAGAGCAGACCATTCACCCCATGGCAGATATACTCCGCTGTTCCTGCAGCATCTGATAACAGACAAGGAACTCCATGCATCATGGCTTCCGCCGCAACCGTTGGCATGGGGTCTTCCCTGGACGGACATATCAGCATGTCCGCTCTGTCCAGAATGCGATCAATATCCACTCTCCCCAATGTGCCTGTCATCATAATTTCCGGCATATTCCGTATCTGTTTCCTAATGTCCTGCGCCAGCAAAGAAGTATCCTGTCCCACCAGGTAAAACACAGCCTGCTGCCGCATTTCATCAGGCAGTTTTTTCAATGCCTGCACCAGAATATCCTGTCCTTTCCGCGCCTCAATATAGCCAATGGTGACAAAGACTATCTTTGTATTTTCCCGCCTTCTTATCCGCTCTGCCAGACACACATCCTCGACACCGTACAACAAACGCCCTACCGGCAGGGATGGCAGGAAGCTCTGTATAGCCCTGCTTGGAACACTCCCAACAGAGACCGCATGCAGATTTGTCCTGCTGATATTATGCAGCAGATTCCTATCGACACCGTCATAAAAAAACAGAGAATCATGAAGCCACCAGATCACCGGAATCCTGTCGTCACGGTCTGATAAAAACACATGAAAATTAATCGTATTGCATACAACGATAGAAAAATTATCCGTCCACTCAATCTGCCTCATAGTGCCTATCTGCAGTCTTCTATCCACGACCACCGGGATTCCATGGTCTAGTATCTGTGCTTTTAACGGGCCATCCAGCATGGATGCATAGACTACCTGATACCCCTGTTTTTGCAATACAATTGCCATATGAAATAAGGCAAGAGCCGGCCCGCCAAAGGTCAGATCCTGAGAAAGGACCAGTATCCTGTCCTTTCTATGACAGTCCATCACCTCAAATGAGCCGCCAAAACATTGAACATTCATCGAACATTTATTAACGTCAAACAGTCTATGCAAATCATAAAAATGATAAATCCTGTCCTCCGCAACCCCCAGATCTGTCAACTGACGTCTCATTTCCTTCACATAAAAACTGAGGATAACAACACAATCATAGGTAAGTTTTACACCCTCTGCCGGTGCCATGACCCGGATACCGTCTATCATCGTATTCTGTTTTCCCGGAGCGTTATCCAGAAGGGCTGCAACATCTCTTTTATCAAACCATGCCTTATACCTCTCATAATAATCACCGGTTCCAAAAATAAGATATTTCATGGATTCTCCTATATTCTGCCTACGCTTCCCAAGTCTTCATTTCATCAAGTAATTCCGTTATCCCGCATATCTTGGCCCCGGATATACGGGACAGGTTCCCGGCAACTGCCGCCACTCCGTCTACCAGACAAATAATGATAAGATCCACCGGCGGAAGCTGCACATCCGGCCGGTAAATCTTCGACTCCCATTCCAGATAATCCGCATTCATATCAATAAAATAGTCCACACAGATATCCGTTCTAGCCAGACTGTGATATAGCCTTTTCCCAATATAACTGCACCCGTAAATTGCAATATTATGAATGTTATTCTGTTTCAAATAGTCTTCTATACAAATCCCCTGTTCCTGCAGAGACATCCACGTGTTATACACAAAAAACATCTTCTGGAACTTATGCAGTACCTTGATATGATCTTTGGCCGCATTGTCAATCGCTTCACCCAGGGCATGCAATTCATGTTCTGTAAAAATACCCTGATCCGCTATCACCCGGTATAATTCCTGTTCCGATGCAATCATATGTTCAACGTTGAAAGATTCATTCTCCCCAGCAACAATGTGCTCAAACAAAATATCATCATTGAGCGCAAAAACTCTGTATTCCGCCAGCATACACAGCCACAAAAGCCAGTCGTCCGCCCCATTGTTCTGAAGCTCTGTTTCCTTCCATGATTCCGGGATTTTATCTTTTCTGATCAGAACCTGTCCTGGAGATATGATCGGGTTTCTGACAGAGATCATGTACTCCCGCGTGATCACCTGCTCAAAGGGCATTCGGATATCATAGAACTGTTTACCCTCATGAAGCAGCTTGCACACTACCGCATCGGCCAGCCCAAGATGCACTAACTGGCTGGAGAAATATTCCTCTCTGATACGATCGTCCTGATCTAAGAACAGAACAAAGTCCCCGGTACAGTACGCCAATCCTCTGACTCTGGCCCCGTGAATGCCCCTGTTTCTGTCTGTTTCAATTGCCTTGATCTTTATGTTCCTCGAATCGCTTACCAAATAATTACTGTCCAGGGATTCGTTCGGATCATCATTTATAAAAAGCAGTTCCAACGTATATTTACCCTCTCCGTGAGCGGCGCAG
>CAYUKT010000067.1:0-10111 GCA_964445285.1 uncultured Bacteroides sp.
TCGCTACAGAGCACGGCGGATATTCCGTATTTACCGGTGTTGGAGAGCGTACCAGAGAGGGTAATGATCTCTATTATGAAATGAAAGAGTCGGGCGTTATCGATAAGACCACGATGGTGTTCGGGCAGATGAACGAGCCGCCGGGGGCCAGGATGAGAGTAGGTCTTACGGGACTGACCATGGCGGAGTATTTCCGTGATAAGGGTGGTAAGGATGTATTGCTGTTCATCGACAATATTTTCCGTTTCACCCAGGCAGGTTCCGAGGTGTCCGCATTGCTTGGCCGTATGCCTTCTGCCGTAGGTTATCAGCCTACCCTGCAGACGGAGATGGGCGCTTTGCAGGAGCGTATCACGTCCACCAAGAATGGTTCCATCACTTCCGTACAGGCAGTCTATGTACCGGCGGATGACCTGACAGACCCGGCGCCGGCGACCACGTTCGCGCATCTGGATGCAACTACGGTATTGTCCAGATCCATCGTGGAACTTGGTATCTATCCGGCAGTGGATCCGTTGGAGTCCACCTCCAGGATCCTCGATCCGAGAGTGGTAGGCCAGGAGCATTACGAAGTGGCCAGAGGCGTGCAGGAGATTCTGCAGAGATATAAAGAGCTGCAGGATATCATTGCGATCCTTGGTATGGATGAGCTTTCTGAGGAAGATAAGCTGGTCGTATCCCGTGCAAGAAAGGTACAAAGATATCTGTCACAGCCGTTCTTTGTAGCCGGACAGTTTACCGGTATGGAAGGTAAGTATGTACCGATCGCTGAGACGATCCGCGGCTTTAAGGAAATCCTGGAAGGTAAACATGATGACATTCCGGAGAGCTATTTCCTGAATGCAGGAAGTATTGACGATGTACTTGCCCGCGTCAAATAATAAGACATGAAGTTGTATGAAAGCAGGTAGCATATGGCGGATGATAGAAATTTTACTTTAAAGATCATAACACCGGACAGGGTATTCTATGAGGAAGAAGTGTCCATGGTAGAATTCAATACGGTCGAAGGGGAAGTAGGTATCTACAAGGACCATATCCCGATGACCATGATCATTGCGCCCGGCATCCTTACGATCACCAGGGAAGGGGAAGTGAAGGAGGCGGCGCTCCATGCAGGATTTACCGAGGTGCTTCCTGATAAGGTTACCATTTTGGCGGAGATCGTAGAATGGCCGGAAGAGATTGATGTGACACGTGCGGAAGAAGCAAAGTCACGTGCAGAGGAGAGAATCCGGGAGCATGCGCCGGGAACAGATATGAAGAGGGCGGAGATGTCCTTGAAACGTGCGGTCGCAAGGATTGAAGTGGTGAAATGATCAGATAACATATGTATTGCATAACAGCAGGGGAGCGGATGAGCCGTTCCCCTGTTTGGTTGTATAGGGCTTCTCCGCTTTGTCCGAAGCTGCGAAGTTTAACCAAACCAAGCTCGATTTTGGCAATTCCGTGCAGAACGCATATGATAAGGTAAATGATGTTAAGTGTGCACTGAGATGTGTACCAAATGGAGAGCGCATGAACCAGTCGAGAATTTTACCTTTTTATATGGCATATCCGCTGCCCTTGTATTATCAGGAAGAAGATACGGTGACGAGGGATCTGGAATACCTACAGCAGATGTATCCTGTGGAAGCGAAGAAATATCAAAAGATTATTGCCGAGACGCTGGATCGTCTGGATTATGAAGGAAGCATGATTTATGATGAATATCCGGACAGATGGCAGATTTATCGCCTTACACAGGTGATCGTGGATAAGATAAAGAAGATGGAGAGTGAGAAAGCCATGGCATCCAGGAATGGACAGGGTGCAGGCAGCAGCGCTGCGGATATACAGGAAGCGGACGGGCAGAACGATACGAATGTACAAGAAGACGTGATGAGGGCGCAGGCAGTACAGGAGAAAGATTGGAATCGGATCACAGAGTTTGTACAGGTGCTTTTGTGTTACGAGATATACAGAAAACGCCATTCCAACCGCAATGGAATTTTAAAATTCTAGTTGTGGTTTTTCACGAATCTGATTAAAATAGAAACAGAGTGTAAATCGGAACGGGCAGAGGACATGAAGGATGAATGAGCAGCTTAGGGCGCTTTTACAGGATACTGTGGATAGCGGACTTTATCAGATCATATTGAGCAATCCCAGGAATAAAGGGGAGTCTTTTGCTTTCAAGGTAAAGATTAGGCCTGTCATGATCAGGGAAAAACTGCTTTTTCAGGAGACAGTGTATCAGGGAACGAAGGTTTTTCATGAAAATTATGACACAAGCGTCATGATTATCCGTATCGAAGAGAGGCTTACCCAGGAGTTCAGACAGTGCGAGGTGGAACATCAGACCTGCAGGGCGGTGGTACTGGTCAGCAAGAAAGGCAAAATGACTGTAAACAAAAAGCAGGCGATACAGGGCGGGAAACAGGCACAGGCAGGTGAAATGCAGATGCTCCATAACCGGGTGAAGCACTATATTCTGGAGGAGGGCACGCCGGTTCCGTTTCTGATAGATTTGGGTGTACAGACTGCTGACGGCAGGATTGTGCGTACCCGTTATGATAAGTTCAGACAGATTAACCGTTTTTTGGAATTTATTGAAGATATTCTGCCCACACTTCCTAAGGAGGATACTGTTAGGATCCTGGACTTTGGATGCGGCAAGTCATACCTGACGTTTGCAATGTACTATTATCTGCACTGCCTGAAAGGGTATGATGTAGAGATTACGGGGCTTGACTTGAAGGAAGATGTGATCGGGAACTGTAATCTGCTAAGCAGGAAGTATGGTTATGAGAAACTTACTTTTTTAAAAGGCGATATTGCAGATTATGAAATGAACGACCGGGTGGATATGGTGGTGACGCTCCATGCATGCGATACGGCCACGGACTATGCGCTTTTGAAAGCGGTTGCGTGGAATGCGAGGGTGATCCTGTCTGTTCCCTGCTGTCAACATGAAGTAAACAGGCAGATTCGCAATAAAGAATTGGCATCCGTCCTGCGATATGGTATTATCAAAGAGCGTATGTCGGCATTGATCACGGATGCGGTCCGGGCCGAACTGCTGGAGTCGCAGGGATATGAGACCAGTATTCTCGAATTTATCGATATGGAGCACACGCCGAAGAATCTGCTGATCCGGGCGGTCAGGAGATCCTTTGAGGAACCAGCTAAGAGACAGTGCAAGATGGAGGAAGTGTGCCGTCTTGCAGAATATTTGCAGATCGAGCCAACCCTGCTTAAACTGCTGAATGAGCGAAACGAGAGCGGGGATTGACAGAGGAATCCTATATATTATGAAAAGAGCGATCATAAAAGGTATTCTCTTAGGCATCATCTTTGCGCTGGCGCTGATGGTCTTAAGCAGGGTGATGAATCAGGGAAATACCGATATGACAACTGAAATGGGAGAGGCGACATACCCTGTGGTGTCCATGTCTGTGGACGGGCACAGGGTTAATAGTCTTCACGGCTATGCCCAGGGCATGAGCAGTGCATATCTGCGCGAGACATTACAGCCTGTAGAAAATGACCGTAAAGTCGGGGTACGGATAGATACTTATGGCAGGGAAATCGAAAGTATCGCTTTCGAGGTACGAAGTCCTGACGGGGAACGCCTTGTGGAGAATACACAGGTCGAGGATTTTGAGCAGAATGAGGATATCATTGATTTTGAAATTACATTAAAAGACCTGATCGAGAACGATACGGAGTATATGCTGGTATTTCTGGTGACACCACGGGGGGCGGAACCGATACGCTATTATTCCAGGATGGTCATGAGCGATGTCCTGCATGTGCAGGAGAAGCTGGATTATATCCTGGATTTCCATGAGCGCACCTTTGACAAGGAAGCAGCAGCCGAGCTGACGAAATATCTGGAGTCCAATGCGGAGGGAGATAATACGACCTTTCATAAGGTGACGATTCATTCCAGTTTTGATCAGGTGACATGGGGAAATCTGGCAGTGCGCAGGGTGACGGAGCCGAGTGTCCTGATCAAGGAGCTTACAGAACAGACAGGCTCTTTTGTCATGGAATATATGGTCAGCATGAAAGAAGGAAAGCAGACCAATTATTACCGCGTGAGGGAATACTACAGAATCCGGTATACGCCGGATAGAATGTATCTGCTGGATTTTGAGCGGACCATGGAGCAGATTTTTGACGAGGAAGCGGATGTCTATGTCAATGACAAAATTGTGCTCGGCATCACAGGCGATCAGGTGACGCTTCATGAGAGTGACGGCGGTAACGTTTTTGCGTTTGCGGTGGCGGATAAGCTTTATAGTTATAATGTGACGGATAACAAACTGTCCAGACTTTTCAGCTTTTATGGTAATGTGGACGGGGTTCTGGATGAACGCAGCGCATACAACAGACATGATATTCAGGTTCTGGGAGTGGATGAGACCGGCAATATCGCTTTTCTGGTCTATGGGTATATGAACAGGGGAAGGCATGAAGGAGAAGTAGGCGTTGCGGTATATGGCTATAACAGTATGACAAATACGGTGGAGGAGAGGATTTATATTCCTTACGATAAGTCGTACGAACTGTTAAAGACAGAGATGGATAAGCTGTCCTATGTGAATAAAAACGGCATCTATTACTTTATGATGGATGGCGCCGTGTATGGGGTAAACCTGGACTCCCTGGCCTGCCAGACTGTGGCTTCCGGACTGCGGGAGGGTGCATATCATATGTCGGACTCCAATAAAATGTTTGTGTGGCAGGAGGGAAGTGACCCCTATGCATCGACCGGGTTGGTGTTGATGAATCTGAATACACAGACACAGACCAGGATTGATGCGGGGGCAGGGGAATATATTTCGGTCCTTGGATTTATGGAGGAGGATTTGATCTATGGTCTTGCCAGGAAGAATGATATCATCGTGAATCAATCCGGCAGCACGGTGTTCCCCATGTATCAGCTGCGGATCCAGAGCGATGAGGGCAAGCTCTTAAAAACTTATCGGAAAGAGAATGTCTATGTTGTGGACAGCGAGATCCAGGAGAACCAGATCAATTTATCCAGAGTAATGTTTGATGAGGAGAGCGGCACCTACGAGGAAGTCGCAGATGATCAGATCATGAGTACCGAAGAGGTCAGGGTGGGCAGCAATACCATTAGCTATGTGGCCACTGAGACCTATGAGACAATCTGCCAGATCGTAGTTAAAAATGAGATAAACAGTAAATCCCTGCTGCACCTTACGCCGAAGGAAGTGCTTTTTGAGGGCAGCCGTGCTGTCCACACACCGGAGGGGAATGCAGCGGAACCCCGATTTTATGTATATGGTAAGAACGGAATTGAGGGTGTCTACGTGAATCCCGGTAAAGCGGTGGACCTGGCCTATCGTATGGCCGGTGTCGTGGTGGATGATGGCGGTGATTATATCTGGCGGCGCGAGACCAGGAGCAGCCGCAACCAGATTATGGCGATCACAGAGGATGCGATCACAGAAACGAAGGGTTCTCTGGCAGTTTGTCTGGATACCATTCTGCGCTTTGAGGGGATTTCCAGAAATACCCAGAGGCTTCTCAATCGCGGGGACACAGTATTCGATATCCTGAATAATGATCTGCAGGAGTGTACGATACTGGATCTGTCGGGATGCAGCCTGGATGCTGTGTTATATTACGTCAATAAGGATATTCCCGTTCTGGCCATGCTGGCGGACGGCAATGCGGTATTGATCGTGGGATTCAATGAACTCAATATTGTGGTGATGGATCCGGTGGAAGGGACGCTGGAGAAAAGGGGCATGAATGACTCTACAGAGTGGCTGGAAGAGAACGGGAATCCGTTCATCACTTATATCAGGAAAGAGTAAGATACGATGGGATGGGAGTCAGGATGGACAGACATATGCAGGCAGTGATTTTTGATATGGACGGTGTGATCTTTGACAGCGAGAGGCTTGTTTTGGAGTGCTGGGAAGAATTGGCCGTTAAATATGGTTTTCAGGGGATTCGGGAAGTGTTTCTGCCCTGTATCGGGACCAATGCCGTGAAGACCAGGGAAATCGTGTTGGATCATTATGGCAATGATTTTCCCTATGAGGAATTTAGGCGGGAAGCATCCGTGCTGTTTCATGAGCGCACGGACGAAGGCGGCCTGCCGGTGAAAAAGGGAGTACGTGAATTGCTGGATTATCTGAAAGCACGCGGCATTCCCACGGCAGTGGCGTCTTCTACCCGCCTGGAAGTGGTGGCAAGTGAACTAAAGCAGGCGGGATTGTATGGGTATTTTAAGGTCGTGATGGGCGGAGACCAGTTGAAAAGAAGTAAGCCGGAACCGGATATTTATCTGATGACCTGTGATAAAATGGACATTATTCCCCAGCAGGCGTATGCCATAGAGGATTCCTATAACGGGATCCGTTCCTCATACAGTGCAGGAATGAAGCCGATCATGGTGCCGGATATGCTCCCGGCTACGGATGAGATGCGGGAAAAAAGTATTGTGGTTCTGGAGAATCTGCTGATGGTCAGGGACTATCTGGAAGAGAGGGATAGACAGGGGGATTTTATTTAAATCATAAAAGGAGTAGACAATATGAAGCGGCCAATAAAAGAATTGGTATTGCGGGTGGTGATCCTGCTGATCGGACTGACGATAGCACATTTGGGGGTGACATTGTTCCTCTTGACGGATCTGGGGGCAGATCCTTTCAATGTGCTGGTACAGGGTATATTCCGCACGGTAAGCGGCATGACCGGTATAGCGGCGTTGACCCATGGCTACACCCATATTGCGATCTGTTTCCTGATCATATTGGTATTGCTGATCGTGGATAGGAGTTATATCAAAATTGGTACCATCCTCTGTATGATATGCGGCGGGCCGATCATTGATTTTTTTACCAGACTTCTGCAATTTATGTTTGCGCAGGAGAGGACGCTATGGTTTAAATTGCCGGTACTTGCTTTAGGCTGTGTGATACTGGCTTTCGGGATGACGATCGTGATCAAATCGGATGCGGGGACCGGCCCCAACGATCTGGTGGCGCTTGTGATCAGCGAGAAGTCCCATAAGAAATTTGGGATCGTGCGAATCATAGTGGATGTGTCTTTTGTGGTGGTGGGATTTGTTCTGGGAGGATCCTTTGGTCTTGGGACGATCGTCTGCGCCTGTCTGGTAGGGCCTGTGGCAGGATTTTTCCTGCCACAGAGCGAAAAAATAGTAGAACGCATGTTACATAAATTTTGTCAAAATTAATATTAATGATAGATCAGGAAGTTTAATAAATCCCGAATATTTTGCCTTGGTATTTCTGTAATGCTGTAAGCAGTATCATACCCAGGATGCCGCAGGAGATCACTTCCCCGGCGCCTACGGTCAGGCAATAATATCCATAACACTGCAGGGTGTTCATACCCTCGATCAAAAGCCCATATCCATAAATCAGTACCAGCGGGACAATAATGGTATTAGCGATGATCGGACAAACGGGTGCACACCATTTCCATCTGCGAAGGGCATAAGTTCCAATGGCCCCGATCAAAGTTGCCAGACTGCCAAATATGATATCAGGCAGGGCACAGCCTGTCAGTATGTTGCTAAGAAGACAACCGATAAAGAGGCCGGGAATTGCAGCCGGGGTAAAAAAGGGCAGGATGGTGAGCGCTTCCGAGAAACGGACTTGAATAACATGGTTGGCGAGTCCAAAGGCGTTGGCGATAAAAGTCAGCACAACGTAGATGGCGGCGATCATGGCCGCCTGCACCAACGAAAGGGTTGGTGAAATGACTGTCCCTGCGGGGACAGCAGTTGCTTTGTTTTTCATGATTTTGTTCTCCTTTAGTTTTGTTTATCGTCAGGAAGGTCTCGAACTGACGTGATTCTTTGGAAAGACCTTGAATTATGGCTTACCAGATATTAAGTATAGCAGTAAACTAAGAAAAGTCAAGCAGGACGGAGGAAGTTATGCAGGAACGTATTGAAGAAATGTTTGCTAAAATGTACCCGATGACGGATGGCCTGAAAAAGAAGTCTTATGACAAGTGGATGGCAGAGTTCCGCGAAAAGCACGGACAGACATTCCAGGAGATGGCAGTGGCTGTAGAGCAATCAGAGAACCGGGCAGAGGAAGCGAAAAATATAGCGGGGATGTTTGCAGATGTGGTGGAACATCAGTTTTCCAAAAGGGGCAAAATATCTGCGCCCAGGCAGGTCGATATCAATAGTTTCATGATCTATTATGTGTTTCCGACAATCCTCCTAACACAGAGCGAGTGCGCCGTGTTGTTGGCAGATGCGCTGCGGGACGAGTGGAGGAGGCGCTTTAGGAACAGCAGCCAGCTTGCCTATACAGATTATGACACGATACGCGGATCCTTTAATGAGAAGATCATGGGGATGTTTTAAGGGGCTGAGTAATCAGAGGTGGTAGTGCTGCAATAACGAAAACAGACTGGTTGGTAATGCCGCCAGTCTGTTCTATCTTATGAATCTGTGATATCCGAAACTTCCTGTCCTGCATTATATCTTGCCACACAGGCCTGAATACGTTCCACCGGATTCAACAGATCGCTGATGGAGGTATCGTGGTTTAAGGTATCGATGATGTAAGCGATATATTTGCTCATATCGCAGTCGATATACCATTCCCGCTCCAGAAGTTCCGGTGTCTGATAGATCAGGTTAGTGGTCAGGACCCTGTGGATTATCCCCTCCTCATAGGACTTATCGAATCTTGCAAGACCGGCGGTAAACAACCCGAAAGTGGAGAATACGAAAATACGGTTGGCTTTCCGCTCTTTGAGTGCAGCGGCGACTTCCAGTACACTTTCACCCGAGGAAATCATATCGTCAATGATGATGACATCCTTGCCTTCTACACTGCTTCCCAGAAATTCATGTGCAATGATGGGATTCCTGCCATTTACGATTCTGGTATAATCTCTTCTCTTATAAAACATACCCATATCAAGTCCCAACACGTTAGCAATATAGATGGCCCTGCTCATGCCGCCCTCATCCGGGCTGACGACCATCATGTGATCGGCATCGATCTTCAGGTCGAGCACATTGGAAAGCAGGCCCTTGATGAACTGGTACGCAGGCTGAACCGTTTCGAAACCATGCAGGGGGATTGCGTTCTGTACGCGGGGATCATGGGCGTCAAAGGTAATGATGTTGTCTACACCCATATTTACCATTTCCTGAAGCGCCAGCGCGCAGTCCAAAGACTCTCTGGCAGTTCTTTTATGTTGTCTGCTCTCATAGAGGTAAGGCATGATGACAGTGATCCGTCTCGCCTTGCCGCCCACGGCAGCAATGATACGCTTTAAGTCCTGATAGTGATCATCCGGGGACATGTGATTCTCATGTCCGCAGAGGGAATAGGTAAGGCTGTAATTGGCCACGTCTACCAGAAGATACAGATCTGTTCCACGGACAGATTCTTTGATCACGCCCTTGGCTTCGCCGGAGCCGAAACGCGGTACTTGGGCATCCAGAATATAGGTATCGCGCTGGTAACCGGAGAAAGCGAGGGAATCTTTATGTTCACTCTCCCGCTCGGTGCGCCATTTTACAAGATAGTAGTCGACTTTTTTACCAAGATTGATACAGCCTTCTAACGGAATCATCCCCAAGGAGCCGACAGGTATGGTTTCCAGATTCCTTTTTTCTTCGCGTCTGGTCATTCAAATCCTCACTTTCTGTTCAACAGTCTCTTTTTGTACATACGAATGTCCTGTCCGGACAATTTACAGACCTCATAGTTGCTTGTAATGCGGGAAAAGATACGATCGGAGTACCTGTTCCGCAATTCCTCCAAAGACAGATTGGTGGAGATAATGGTAGCTTTCTTACCCATGTGTCGCTCGTTTAACAGAGCAAACAGCTGGGATGTGACGAATTGGTTAGTCAGTTCCGTGCCAAGGTCATCAACGATGAGCAGGTCACACTGGTAAAGGTCGGCGTAAGCGCCGCGCAATTCTTCTCTATTTTTATAATCAAAGGAATTCTTAGAAAGTAAATCAAACAGACCGGTTGCACCGAAGTAGATGACGGAGTGGCCCCGTTCGATCAACTCCTTTGCCACACAGCCGGAAAGAAAAGATTTTCCCGTACCCACTGTACCATAAAAAAAGAGATTGT
>CAYUKT010000068.1:0-6387 GCA_964445285.1 uncultured Bacteroides sp.
AAAAATTCTGTTGTATTCTGCGGTCGATTCGGATATAATAGAACTAACCTGAAATGTGCGACTAAGTCTTGTTATTTTGAACCTACAGATACTTTAAACGGGATTCCTACATTGTCATATGGATGTCAGGCCTCCAGCCTTTAGGCTTTGTGCAGTGGAAGACAGAAGTATGGTTGCGGTTACCCACCTAGCTTTGCTAGGAGTCAAAATACAAGATCCGGCATTTCGGGGGGATACAAAAGATGGAAAAGCAGTCGTCTGTGACGGCTGCTTTTACTGTTCTACATAAAAATGACGGCGAAGACGGTATATATTGTTTAGGGATAATCGTCCCGATTGTTGCATAGAAATAGAAAAGAGTCTGTGCAGACAGAAAGGTTCTTATATGAAATTAGATACCAAAATGATGGCGAAACTGTCGCTTATTTTTTTCGGCCTGCTTTTCTTGGTCTGCCTGTGGCTGGGGAGAGGACAGGAAAAGAGGAAAGAGCCTGAAGGGGATAAGATCCTTTCGGAGGATGTGGAGATTCTTTTGGATGCGCTGGAGACGGAAGCAGCGTTTGATGAGGGTGAGACACAGAACCCGTACCTGACCTATCGGCAGTACATACAGATTTATGAACAGATAAACGGGGCTGAACTAGGGCTTCCGGATTATGCGGATCAGTATGAACCAGAATATGACTTTTTAAAAAAGGATTGGTATGCGGTTTACCGGCTCCTGCTTGCCCATCTGGACACGGAATCTTCCATCTGGGAGACAACAATTTTCGTACTCAAAGTAAATCCCCAGACCAGGGAGGCCTATACGGAGAGCGGCGCCATGCAGGGAGCGTATCAATACTGTTCGGCAGCCTTTGAAGAAAATGTTTTTGAGGAGATGAAAGTCTATGTCAAAGGAGATAAACTCCTGACAATTGTGGAAGTACTTCCGGAGGAACATTATCTGGGGAATGTGTGGGTGATGGAAGTGACCGATGAGGTGCTCACATGCTTTTATCATCAGGTGGAGTTTCAGGTGCAGACGGGGACGGAAGATGTGGGGCAGCCGGAGCGGGAGAAGGTTGCGGATCTGACCTTTAAGGATGGCCGGTTGAGAGAGGTGAAGGGACAGGAAAAAAAGATTCATGGGAAACTGTTACGTGTCTCAAAGGACGAGATAGAGATTGAGGGGCAGGGCATCTACGAGATTGCAGAGGATATGGAGATTTATAAGCTCTATGGCAGTATGGAGACCCTGCGGCAGGAGGATTTGAAGATTGGGTATGCGGACACGGATTTCGTGCTCAAGAAAGACCGCGTCTGTGCCTGTCTGGTATCCAGGGCAGAGAAAGCTGACAAGATCCGCGTCCTTATAAGAAATAAGACATCTAACAGCCAGTATCATGAAAGTGTAGATATCCATGTGGACGGGGAACATGTGCGGATAAAGGCAGAAGATATGGAAGCGGGTGAGCGGAGAGTCTATCAGAGCGCAAATCTTACGGACAAGGTTTTGCTGGAACTGGAAGGAACTGGGCAGGAGAACAATGCTTACCGGGGGGCTGTGGAGTGTTATCGCATGCAGGAAGGAATTGTCCTGATCAATGAACTTCCGCTGGAAGAATATTTATATGCGGTAGTGCCCAGCGAGATGCCGGCGTCCTATCCGGCGGAGGCCCTTAAAGCCCAGGCGGTCTGTGCCAGGACCTATGGATACCGCTATATTCTCCATGCAGGTCTGCCGCAGTTTGGCGCCCATGTAGATGATACCACAGCCTATCAGGTGTATCACAGTATTGCAGAAAACGCGGCATCCACCACGGCAGTCAGGGAGACGGAGGGAATCCTGCTTCTCTATGACGGACAACCGGCGCAGAACTATTATTATTCCACTTCCTGCGGGGTGGGGACAGACACCGCGGTCTGGCAGGGCGGAGAAGATGCGGACACTTCCTATATGCGTGCCGGAAGAGTGAGCGAGACTCAGTCAGGAGTGAACGGGGAGGAACTGTGCCGGGAGGATGTTTTCCGGGAATTTATCAGTACGGTCCACGAGGAAGATCTGGAAAAAGAGGAACCCTGGTATCGCTGGACTTATACGGTGGAAAATCTGGAAGAAGATAAGATGCTTACCCGCATACAGGAGCGGTACCAGGCGGCGCCGGCAGCCATTCTTACGAGAGCAGATGGAGAATACTATGTATCGGAACCGGTGGAGGAGCTGGGAAAGGTCAGAAATCTTAGTATTGGAAAGCGGGGGGCCGGCGGTGTGGCGGAGGAACTGCTCATCGAGACGGAGCAGACAACGATCAAAGTAATCTCAGAATATAATATACGATATGTATTGTGCGATGGGAAAAGTCCAGTAGTACGGCAGGACGACAGCGCCACCGTGCCGGGGACACTGCTTCCCAGTGGCTTTTTTGTTCTGGATGCTGGCAAAAAGGGAGAGAATGTGGTAGGATATACGTTGACTGGCGGGGGATACGGTCATGGTGTGGGTATGTCGCAGAACGGGGCGAAGGCGCTGGGGGAACGCAATGTTTCTTACGAACAGATCCTGACAATGTTTTATCCCGGATGTACACTGGCTGATGCAGCATCGTTAAGCGGGCAGTGATAAAAAGATATTGATGGCGATTAGGTGAAGAATGAGAACGATTTACAGATTATATTATATTATGCGGGATTTTAACTGGCAGATGACGAAGAAAAATATCAGCGCTTTTGCGGCTAGCACGGCGTTCTTCCTGTTTCTGTCCATGATACCGCTTTTGATGGCGCTTTGTGCCGTTTTACCCTATACGGCTTTGACGGAGGAAAATCTGATAGGCGCGATCACACAGTTTACGCCGGATGCCATGGAAGCTATGGTGGTGCGGATTGTGTCGGACGTTTACGCCAGGTCTGCGGGGACGATCACAGTCTTTGCGCTGGTTACGGTCTGGTCTGCAGGCAAGGCTATGCTGGCGCTGATCCGGGGGCTCAATGCAGTCAATGATTTTGAGGAGAGACGTAATTATTTTGTATTACGGGCGATTGCCTGTATCTATACGGTGATCATTCTGGCGGCTATGCTGGTGGCATTGTTTGTCATGGTGTTTGGCAATGTGATCGTGGATTTTTTGCTGCAGGATATTCCGCCCCTGCATTTTCTGGTGCGGTTCATCATGCATTTCCGGTTCCTGATTTCCTGGGTGATATTGACATTGATCTTTGCAATGATCTACGCTTTTGTGCCCAGTAAGAAACTTCGGTTTAAGGTGCAGATTCCGGGTGCGGCTTTTTCCGCCGTTCTGTGGGGCGCAGCTTCCTATGCCTTTTCTGTGTATGTGGATAATTTTAATGGATTTGGTACATATGGAAGCCTGACTACGGTTGTAATCCTGATGCTGTGGTTCTATATGCTGATGTATATCCTGATGATAGGTGCGCATATCAACCGCTATTTTGGACCGGTTTATAAATTTTTATTCGGCTGGCTTGACAAGTCGCGGGAAAGACACTAAAATAGCAAGTAGTTTTTATAAAGAAAAGGCCAAGAAGGTGCCAGTAGGATATTGTTTTCCGCAAGAGAGAGGGAATCAGCGGCTGAAAGTTCCCTTCGGTTCAGATAATATTTCCGAATTTCACTCCTGAGCCGCCTGTGCGAACCCATAGTAGTGCAGGACGTATCGGCACGTTACGCCAAATGAAGCGTCTGTTGCAGCGGTTGAGACCGCATCAAAGGCAACAGGAATCTGGGTGGTACCGCGGATTATATTCGTCCCATATGTCAAGAACATGTGGGACTTTTTTGCGCGCATAAGCAGAGTCATAAGCCAGCTTCTTTCTGTGCCATGCTTGCATGAGCACAGAAGGAAGCTGGCTTATGACGAGCAACAGCAAAAGAATCTGCTTATGCAGGGTAAAGGAAAAATCGACAAGGAGAACAGCAATGAAAGAGAAGTTAGAACAGATCAAAGCGGAGGCGCTGCGGCAGATCGAGTCCAGCGATGCCCTCGAAAAACTTAACGAAGTCAGAGTCAATTATCTTGGCAAGAAGGGCGAGCTGACTGCAGTATTGAAAGGCATGAAAGATGTGGCGCCGGAAGACCGTCCGAAAGTTGGACAGCTTGTCAACGAGACCAGGGAAGAGATTGAGAGAGTCCTGGAAGAGTCTGTCAGAAAGATGGAAAAGGCAGTTCGTGAGGCAAAGATGAAAAAGGAAGTCATCGATGTGACGCTGCCGGCTAAGAAGAATAATGTAGGCCACAGACATCCCAACACCATTGCCTTAGAGGAAGTAGAGAGAATTTTTATAGGTATGGGGTATGAAGTGGTGGAAGGGCCTGATGTGGAGAAGGACTATTATAATTTTGAGGCCCTCAATATTCCGGCGGATCATCCGGCCAAGGATGAACAGGATACATTCTATATTACAGGAGATATTCTCTTAAGGACACAGACTTCTTCCACCCAGGTGCATGAGATGGAAAAAGGGAAACTCCCGATCCGTATGATCGCCCCGGGAAGGGTATTCCGCTCCGATGAGGTGGATGCAACCCATTCTCCGTCCTTCCATCAGATTGAAGGGTTGGTGATTGATAAAAATATTACGTTTGCAGACTTAAAGGGAACATTGGAAGAGTTTGCGAGAGAATTATTCGGGGAGGATACCAGGGTGAAATTCAGGCCTCATCATTTCCCGTTCACAGAGCCGAGTGCGGAGATGGATGTGACCTGCTTTAAGTGCGGCGGCAAAGGCTGCCGGTTCTGTAAGGGAGAAGGCTGGATTGAAATCTTAGGCTGCGGCATGGTACATCCCCATGTGTTGGAGATGAGCGGTATTGATCCGGAAAAATATACGGGATTCGCGTTTGGTGTGGGGCTGGAGCGTATTGCTCTTTTGAAGTATGAGATTGATGATATGAGACTGCTGTATGAAAATGATATCCGCTTCCTGAAGCAATTTTAGGGAGCAGGAGGAAGTAAGATTGAGAATTGTTTACGCGCAAAGCGGTGCAGAAATGGAGAAAATTATGCCGCATGTGAAAATTAAATGTTTTTCCGGCAGGACGCAGGAGCAGAAAAGAAGATGTGCACAAAAAATTGCGGAAGACATTTCCGAAATTCTGGTATGTGATATGGAAAGTGTCTCCGTTGCGATTGAAGATGTCGATAAAGAGGCATGGAAAGAGGAAGTTTGGGATAAGGATATGGTTATTGATAAAGATATCTTATTTAAAAAGCCTAGATACACATATGATTGAATCATATCCCAATTTCTAAATGCTTATAAAACTTTGTAGAAAAGAAAGGAAAAGGAAGTAGCATGAATACAGCATTATCATGGATTAAGGCTTATGTACCGGATTTAGAATGCAGCAATCAGGAGTATATGGATGCAATGACGCTTTCCGGTACCAAGGTGGAAGGTTATACAAGACTTGATAAAAATCTGGAGAAGATCGTGGTCGGTCAGATTGAAAAGATTGAAAAACATCCAGATGCGGACAAATTGATCGTCTGTCAGGTGAATATCGGCGGGGAAGTGATCCAGATCGTTACCGGCGCTCCCAATGTGAAAGAGGGCGATAAGGTACCGGTGGTCTTAGACGGCGGCAAAGTGGCCGGCGGCCATGACGGCGGGCCTCTGCCGGAAGATGGGATTGTGATCAAGGCAGGGAAACTGCGCGGCGTTCCTTCCAACGGTATGATGTGTTCCATTGAAGAACTGGGTTCCAGTCGGGATATGTACCCGGAAGCGCCGGAGATGGGCATCTATATTTTTGAAGAGGATGTGCCGGTGGGAGCCGATGCAGTAGAGATATTAGGACTCAGGGATACCGTATTCGAGTATGAAGTGACTTCAAACCGTGTAGACTGTTACAGTGTGATCGGTATTGCCAGGGAGGCAGCGGCTACGTTCAGAAAGCCCTTTATCCTGCCTGAGGTGACGGTGAAAGGCAATGACGAAAATGTGGAAGACTATATCAGTGTGGAAGTATTGGATCGTGAACTCTGTCCAAGATACTGTGCACGGGTGTGTAAGAACATTAAGATTGGTCCTTCCCCCAAATGGATGCAGAGACGGCTTGCAGCCAGTGGAATCCGTCCCATCAATAATCTGGTGGATATTACCAATTATGTGATGGAAGAGTATGGCCAGCCCATGCACGCGTATGACTTAAATACTATTGCGGGTCATAAGATCATTGTGCGCCGTGCCAAGGATGGGGATGTGTTCCAGACATTGGACGGACAGGACAGGGCGCTGGATTCCGAGGTGTTGATGATCTGTGACGCGGAGAAGGAAGTGGGTATCGCCGGTATCATGGGCGGTGAGAATTCCAAGATTACGGACGATGTGACTACGGTGCTCTTCGAGGCCGCCACATTCAACGGTGCCAATATCCGTAAATC
>CAYUKT010000068.1:6487-10083 GCA_964445285.1 uncultured Bacteroides sp.
TTGCAATCTTCAAGATGATCGAGGTAGAATATGATGAGGCTTCCAACAGCCTGAAAGTTCCGACTTTCCGGCAGGATATTTTAAGACAGTGCGACATTGCTGAGGAGGTAGCCAGATTTTACGGTTATGATAAGATTCCGACCACGCTGCCTACTGGTGAGGCGACTACGGGTAAGCTCCCCTTCAAGTTACGGATTGAGCAGAAAGCAAGGGATATCGCTGAATACTGCGGTTTCTCCCAGGGTATGTGTTATTCCTTTGAGAGTCCCAAGGTATTTGACAAACTGCTTCTGGATGCGGACGACCCGGCCAGGATGGCGATCACCATTGCGAATCCGCTGGGAGAGGATTTCTCCATCATGAGGACCATCTCTTTGCATGGTATGCTCACGAGCCTTGCCACCAACTATAACAGACGCAATAAAGAGGTACGGCTCTACGAATTGGGGAATATCTATCTGCCTAAGGCTCTGCCGCTTACGGAACTGCCGGAGGAGCGGATGCAGTTCACACTGGGCATGTATGGCGACTGTGATTTCTTTACCATGAAAGGTGTGCTGGAAGAATTCTTTGACAGCATCGGCATGAGAAAGAAAGCGGTCTATGATCCCAAGGCAGGAAGAAACTACCTGCATCCGGGCAGACAGGCCAATATTTACTATGAAGACACCTTAGTTGGCTATCTGGGTGAAGTACATCCGGAAGTATGCGATAATTATGACATGAAGACCAGGGCCTATGTGGCGGTCCTCGACATGCCGGCGGTTCTTCCGTTTGCCACTTTCGACCGCAAGTATGAGGGGATTGCGAAATATCCCGCGGTGCTTCGGGACATCAGTATGGTGGTGCCTAAGGAAATCATGGCGGGTCAGATTGAAGCCGTGATTGCCCAGAGAGGCGGTAAGATTCTGGAAGATTATCAGCTCTTTGATATTTATGAAGGTGATCAGATCAAAGAAGGGTATAAGTCGGTAGCTTATTCCATTACATTCCGGGCGAAGGACAGGACGCTGGAAGAAGCTGATGTGACTGCGGCCATGAAGAAGATACTGAACGGTCTGGAAGGCATGGGTATTGAATTGAGAAGTTAATGTGGTATCGGAATGATGCAGAGGTGAGAAATCGCGACAGCGACAGTATGGAGGTTATTATGGAACAGAAAAACACGTGGGAGACTTACAATGCAAAGCAGTTGAAGGAAGTGGACAGTTTTGCCAGGGAGTATATGGATTTTTTGGATAACGGCAAGACGGAAAGAGAGTGTATCGACCAGATTGTCAATACCGTGGAGAACGCAGGTTATCAGGAGTTAGAAACACTTGTTAAAGCGGGTAAGCAGCTGAAAGCCGGTGACAAGGTCTATGAGGTATGGATGAATAAATCCATCGTACTTTTCCAGATTGGAGAGCAGAAGCTGGAAGACGGCATGAATATTCTTGGTGCCCATATTGATTCTCCCCGTCTGGATGTGAAGCAGAATCCGCTGTATGAGGATGGTGGGTTCGCTTATCTGGACACTCATTATTACGGCGGAGTGAAGAAGTACCAGTGGGTGACGATTCCCCTTGCGATCCACGGCGTGGTGGTGAAGAAGGACGGCGAGACGGTGGAAGTGAATGTCGGAGAAAACGAGGACGATCCGGTGTTTTTCGTCTCAGATCTGTTGATTCATCTGGCACAGGAACAGCTGGAGAAGAAAGCCAACAAGGTAATCGAGGGCGAGGCCCTGGATATCATCGTGGGCAACAAACCGCTCACCATAGATAAGAAAAAGAAGAAAGACGGTGAAGAGGAAAAGGCAGAGAAAGATGTCGTGAAGAAAGGCATCCTGGATATCCTGCAGAAAAGCTATGGTATCGAGGAGGAGGATTTTATTTCGGCAGAATTGGAAGTGGTGCCTGCAGGCAAGGCCAGGGAGGCCGGATTCGACCGGAGCATGATTCTTTCTTATGGACAGGATGACCGTGTGTGTGCCTTTTCGTCCCTGAAGGCCATGCTGGAAGCGGGTAAGACGAAACGGACAGCATGCTGTATCCTGGTGGATAAAGAAGAGATTGGAAGCGTTGGCGCCACCGGAATGCAGTCTAAATTTTTTGAAAATGCAGTGGCAGAAGTGATGAACCTTGTGGGAGAGTACAGCGAGTTGAATCTGCGCAGGTGTCTGTCACACTCCTGTATGCTTTCCTCGGATGTGAGCAGTGCTTTTGATCCGTCCTATGCATCCAGTTTCGATAAGAAGAATGTGGCTTATCTGGGCGGCGGCATGGTGTTTAATAAGTTTACCGGTTCCCGCGGCAAGTCCGGTTCCAATGATGCCAATGCAGAGTATCTGGGGCATATCAGGGCAATCTTTGAGAAGGAGAAAGTCAATTTCCAGACGGCAGAGCTGGGTAAAGTAGATTTGGGCGGCGGCGGAACCATTGCCTATATCCTGGCGCTTTACGGGATGAATGTCATCGACAGCGGCGTGGCTGTATTGAACATGCACGCGCCCTGGGAAGCTACCAGCAAGGCGGATGTGTACGAGACCAAGCGCGGTTACGTGGCTTTCCTTCAGAATGCGGAAATGTAGGGTTTGGCTGGAGTGAGAAGTCAAAAGTTTGTGCTTTACGGGATAGGGATACAGAGGAAAATATGACTGCGTTAAAGAAATCAGATTTTTATTTTGCACTGCCGGAGGAATTGATTGCCCAGGATCCGCTGGAGGATCGTTCGGCATCCAGGCTTCTTGTGCTGGATAAGGAAACCGGTCAGACAGAGCATCATGTATTTAAAGAGATTATCGATTATTTAAGGCCGGGCGATTGTCTGGTCTTAAATAACACCAAAGTACTGCCGGCCAGGCTGATGGGTATCAAGGAAGATACCGGCGCCGCCATTGAAGTGCTTCTTCTGAAAAGAAAAGAGAATGATGTTTGGGAGACACTGGTCAAACCCGGTAAAAAGGCAAGGCCGGGCACCAAGCTGGTGTTTGGGGACAAAAGCCTGCGGGCGGAAGTGCTGGATGTCGTGGAGGAAGGCAACCGCCTGATTCATTTTACCTATGAAGGTATTTTTGAAGAGATTCTCGACCGGTTGGGAGAGATGCCGTTACCGCCTTATATCACCCATAAACTGGAAGACAAGAATCGCTATCAGACCGTTTATGCCAAATATGAGGGTTCTGCGGCGGCGCCCACGGCGGGCCTGCATTTTACAGATGAACTGCTTCAAAAGATTGCCGATAAAGGGGTGGGGACTGCTTATGTGACGCTTCATGTGGGGCTCGGTACCTTCCGTCCGGTGAAAGTGGATAACCTGTCGGAACATCATATGCATTCCGAATATTATGAAGTGACCGCAGAGGCAGCGGATCTGATCAATCGTGCGAAAGCCGCCGGCGGCCGGATCATCTGCGTGGGTACCACCAGCTGCCGGACCGTGGAGAGCGCGGCAGATCATAATGGCATAGTACAGCCGGGATGTGGAAGCACGGAGATTTTTATTTATCCCGGCTACCAGTTTAAGGTGCTGGACTGTCTGATCACCAATTTCCATCTGCCGGAGTCCACGCTTGTTATGTTGGTCAGTGCTCTGGCAGGCAGGGAGCATGTTCT
>CAYUKT010000069.1:0-10056 GCA_964445285.1 uncultured Bacteroides sp.
CTCCAATGCGGAGATCATCTTTGCGGCAGCGGATGTGTCCGAGCAGATTTCCACAGCCAGCAAGGAAGCTTCCGGTACGGGCAACATGAAGTTCATGTTGAACGGTGCGCTCACCATCGGCACAATGGACGGTGCGAATGTGGAGATCGTGGAGGAAGTGGGCGAGGAGAACGCTTTCATCTTCGGTTTAAGTTCCGATGAAGTTATCCGGTATGAGAACTACGGTGGATATGATCCTACAGAGATCTTTAACAATGATCCTGATGTGAGAAAAGTGCTGATGCAGTTGATCAACGGCACCTATGCGCCGGGGGATCCGGATATGTTCAGATCGCTGTATAACTCTCTCTTAAATACACAGAGCACTGCTAAGGCGGATACCTATTTTATCTTAAAAGATTTCAAGGCATATGCTGAGGCACAGAGAAAGGTAGAAGCGGCGTACAGGGACGAGAGCAGCTGGGCGAGAAGCGCCATCTTAAATGTGGCATGTTCCGGCAAGTTTACTTCTGACAGAACCATTCAGGAGTATGTGGATGAGATCTGGAAACTTGACAAGGTTGTGATTCCCAAGGAGTCTTCCGTGAGTATGGGTTCCAGGAAGAAATAAAAAGTGAAACAAATATTGTGGTAAGCAATAGAAAATCCGGGCTGGCAGCCTGGATTTTCTGCAATAGGTATATTGTGTGTGGAAGCAGTGGCGTGCAGAAAGTTACAGGCAAGGGGTTGAGGACATGGAGAAAAAACTGGTATTTCAGATTCTGGGGATTCCGGAGACAAAGGATGAGAGTATCATTAGGGAACGTTATCTGACGTTGTTAAAGGATACGAATCCGGAGGACGATCCGGAAGGGTTTAAACGTCTCAGAGAGGCGTATGAGGAGGCACTGCGTCTGGCTAAGGTGCAGGAAGAGGGAGAAGAGGAAGAACCGCAGGATGAAGCGGGGCTTTGGATGAAGCGTGTGGAGAAGATTTATAAAGATATCTTTTTGCGCCGGGACACGGATGCCTGGCAGGAAGTGTTTGCCGATCCGGTATGTGAAAGCTTCGACACGTTCTTAGAGGCGAGAGGGCGGCTCCTTTCTTATATTTCTTATCATCCGTTCCTGCCGCAGACGGTGTGGAAGCTGATAGATCAGGTGTTCCATGTGCTGGATGATTATGACTCCCTGAAAGAAGAGTTCCATGTCAATTTCTTGGATCATATTGTCTATCATGTGGAGAACGAGGATTTCCTGGATTATGGTTTTTTTGAAGAGACGGAAATTGGTTATGCACCACAGGATGAGAATGATACGGATAATTACATCAGGGAATATTTTAAGATAAAAGAGAAGCTGGAGGCGGATGAACCGGAGGGTGTTTCCCAGATGCTTACGGACATCAAACGGTTTGGGCTGTATCATCCCTATGAGGATGTGGAACAGCTAAGGCTTTCTATCAGGGAGGAGACCTGTGAGGAGAGTAAGCCGCTGGCGGAGGAACTGCTGGCTAAATACCCGGACGAGGTTTATGTGCGAAACTGGGCGGCTAAAGTCTTTTATGATACAGGGGAGAAAGAACGGGGATACGAGATGTGGCAGGCACTTCTGGAGGAGTATCCGGCTTATGACATGCCCAAGTATTTTTCCATCGATTATCTGACAGATCAGGGTAAACGTTATCAGGCCAGAAAGTATGTTGTAGAACTTCTGAGGGCCAGCAGGGGAGATGAAGATCTGCTGAGCCTTAGAAATGAGATGGACGAAAAACTGGTTCCAGAACTGCAGGAGGCGATTGCCGAGGGCAGGGATTACGAGGATCTTTCCGGAGACAAGCTGGTGATTTTTCTGGGATGGTGTCTGTTTAACCTGGAGAGATATGAAGAGGCACTTACACTTGTGGAAGGCAGGGAGATGTCGGATGACAGCGCGGAAGCCTGCTGTGAGTTAAAAGCCTGGACCCTTTTCAGATTGAAGAAATATGAGGAAGCCCTGCCTCTTTACAGACAGTATATGGAGATGGTCATGTCCGGTGACCGTGATGAGGAGGAGAAGATGGCCAAGGCGGCCCAGGCCGGCTGGTGTCTGGCGGATTGCCTGTATAAACTGGATTTGCGGCAGGAGGGGGAGCAGGAACTGCAAAGAACTCTGGAACTGACGAAGGATGTGAGGAGCCGTCTGGATATCAAGCGCTATCTGGCGGACAAATATCTGTCCTTCAAAGAGTATGAGAAGGCCACGGAAGTATGCGATGAAATCCTGGAGGAGTCCGAGGGGTATTATCCTGCTTATCTGATCCGTCAGGAAGCCTGCTATCATATGCGCAGGGCCCAGCAGGTGGTGGATGATTATTATAAGGCGATTGAGATTTATGCTGGCTATGACGGACCTTATGTGTTCGCAGCAAGGATATTTTATGACTATGACCAGTATCAGGATGCTTTGGGTGTCATTGAGAGGGCCAGGGAGAACCAGGTGGATTTTACGGCCAAACTGCGCTTTGAGGAGGCGAAGATCCTGCGGATGACTGCCCGGAGCAATGAGGAGAGAAAGAAGCCTCTGGAAATCCTGGAAGCGCTGATACAGGAAGCAGAAGATGGAAAGAGTAATATCGAGGACGCTTCGGAGATTGTGTTTGAAAAAGGAATCCTGTTCTGGGACAACAAGGAGAACGAACAGGCGGAAGCCACCATAAAGAAGAGTATTGAGATGAGTCCACAGACGGCGAGATATCATTTGGTGCTGGGTAATTTTTACAGGGACACGGAACAGTACAAAAAGGCGCTTCTGCAGTATAGGTCCGTGGAGCAGGAATACAATCATACGGAGTTTTATTACGGGATGGGATTTTGCCTGGAGATGCTGGAAGAGCATACGCAGGCGATTGCATATTATAATAAAGTCATAGAAAGAGATCCGGTTTACCGGGAAGTGAACCGCAGGATGTATTGGTGCTATATGCCCAGATACCGCAGGGAGTATCGCAGATCAGATTATGAGGCTGCGCTCTACCATATCACGAAAGAATTGGAAATTACGAACAATTCGGGATATCGCCTCTGGGACAGGGCGTATTTGTATGATGAGGCTATGGAGACGGCACTCGCCATCGCAGATTATGAGGAAGCGCTCACGAAGGTGGCAGAGGAAGACCGCCATACTATCTTAGAGAATATCGGGTATGCCTATAAGCAGGGCAGGCAGTTTGAGAAAGGATACGAATATTACAGAAGAGCCGTGGAATGTACGGAACCGAAAGATGCCTCGAATAAGGGATACCGGGGTATGGTGGAGTGCTGCTTCAAACTGCGGGATTATGAGCGGACGATTAGCTGCTGCCGGGAGGGCTTACAGGTGTTCCCGGAGGATGAGAAGCTGTGGCAGTATCTGTCGGACAGCTATGAGGAGACAGACCGCCTGGAGGAAGCTATGCGGGTGGAGAAAGAGCGCAGGATACATGGCGGCAAGGATCTGGATTATTATAACAATGTATCATTCCTTCTGTTAAAGATGGGGAAGGTGCAGGAGAGTCTTGCTATTTATGATAAATGTAAAAGCGAAATGCTGGCTCGTTGTGCAGATAAAAAAGAATTAGTGGATTTCTATGAAAAAGTAGGCTACCGCTATGAGAATCTGATGGAAAGTCAAAAAGCGGTAGAGATGTTTACCAATGCCATAGCTTTGCTGCACAAGAAGGATTACTGGGAAAGATTTGATTATGAATGTTACTTGGTGCAGAATTATTGCCTGCTTGGGGATCAGGAGATGGCAGAACATCATGCGAAAAGGGCATTGGAATGCATTGACATGAGGAACACGACACCGGAGGACTACGTTTCGTGGCCGGGATATATGCCAGTCCGCACAGGATGGATGGGCTGGATCTATATGGGCCTGGGAGATAAGGAGAAGGCGAAAAAGTGTTTTGAGGATATGGAGAAACTGCCGCCCTGCGGCAGCTGTAAGTACCATAAATGTTTTGAAAGCACGCTGTGGCTGGGATATTATTACTTCTGTGAGAAGGAATATGATAAGGTTGAATCTCTGATGAAAGAGACACTTAAGAGAGATTTTGATGCACTGTCTGCGAAGTTCATGTTGGAGAAGCTGGAGAAGATGAAAGCAGGAGCAGGGCAGGGTAACATGTGATGATATTGTTTTCAACTGCAGAGTTGAGTACCGGATGCAGATTGGGGTACCGAGAAGGGAGCATAGCTGTAAAATGATCATAGGAATCGACTTGGGAACGACAAACAGTCTGGCGGCATACTTTACGGAAGAAGGGCCGAAACTGATACCGAACAGGCTTGGCAGAAGGCTTACGCCTTCCGTGGTGAGTATGGATGAAGAGGAACAGATTTATGTAGGTGATCTGGCGGTGGAGAGAGGTCTTCTCTATCCGGGCAGCACGGCCTCTGTTTTTAAACGGGACATGGGAAGCGGCAGGAAGTTCCAGCTTCTGCATAAATCCTTCACGGCGGAGGAATTGTCGTCCTTCGTGCTGCGCTCTCTGAAGGAGGATGCCGAAACCTTTCTGGGAGAAGAAGTGACAGAGGCGGTGATCAGTGTGCCTGCCTACTTTAACGATGAGAGAAGACGAGCTACCAAGCGGGCCGGGGAACTGGCGGGCCTTAAGGTGGAACGGATCATCAGCGAACCCACGGCGGCGGCCATTGCCTATGGTCTGTATCAGAGTAAAGGACACATGCGCTTCCTGGTGTTTGATCTGGGCGGCGGCACCTTTGATGTGTCCGTATTGGAACGGATTGACAGTATCCTGGAAGTGCGCGCTGTGGCGGGGGATAACTTTCTGGGCGGCGAAGATTTTACGGCCGTACTGGAGGAGATGTTCTTTGAGAAATATCCGCAGTTTGACAGGCTGACGATGGACACGAAGACCCTGCGCCATATCCATAAACAGGCGGATCTTTGTAAGATGGGATTTTCTGAGGATAAGAAATCCGTGATGGAATGTAAGATTGGAGAGGAGCTCTATGCCCTTACGGTGGAACTTTCGGAGTATGAGAAAGCCTGTGAGGAACTGTTGGATAAGATCAGGCAGCCCGTGCGACGCAGCCTCTCGGATGCCCATATCAGACTCTCTGATATCGATAAAGTAGTGCTGGTGGGCGGCGCCACCAAGAGTCCGGTGATCCGCCGGTTTGTGAGCAAACTGTTCCGGGCGATCCCGGATACCAATATTAATCCGGATGAAGCGGTAGCGCTGGGAGCGGCGATCCAGGGCGCCATGAAGGAGCGCAGGGATGCCATCAAAGAAGTGATCCTGACGGATGTCTGCCCTTTTACCCTGGGAACAGAAGTGGTCAGAGAGTGGGAGAAGGGTATTTTTGAGAATGGGATTTTCTGCCCGATCATCGAGCGCAACACGATCATCCCGGCAAGCCGTACGGAAAGACTCTACACGGCCCATGACGGCCAGACGAAGATTCGGGTAAATGTACTACAGGGAGAGAGCCGGTTTGCCAAGAATAACCTTTCCCTGGGGGAGATGACCATTGAGATTCCCAAGGGCCCGGCCGGAGAGGAGTCTGTGGATGTGACTTACACCTATGACATCAACTCCATTCTGGAAGTGGAGGTGAAGGTAGTGTCCACCGGGAAACAGTTAAAGCAGGTTTTTGGCGGTAAGGATCTGGATATGACACCGGAGGAGATTGAGGAGCGCTTTAATACGCTGTCCTATCTGAAGATTCATCCCAGGGACAGGGAAGAAAATAAATATCTTCTGTTGTTGGGGGAAAGAATGTATGAGGAGAGTATCGGGGATAAGAGACAGTTGATAGAGGGAGAACTTCACAAGTATGAACAGGCTCTCAATTCTTATGAACCCGGCGAGATAGAGCGGGCCAAGGAGGAGTTCAGGGAATTTTTGAAGGAGTTGGAGGAGTTTTAATGGAACGAGCGCTGTTGGTAGGCGTAAATTTAAATGACGGGGAAGACTATCTTGCTTCCCTGAAGGAGCTGGGCGCTTTGGCCGAGGCCTGTGATATGGAAGTGATCGCCACTGCGGAACAGACCCTGGAACAGGTGCATAAAGCTTTTTATATTGGTACAGGTAAGGTAGAGGAGGTCAAAGAACTTGCGATAGAATGTGACGCGGATGTCATAATATTCGACAATTCCCTCTCCCCCATGCAGATGCGGAATCTCCAGGAGAGGCTGGATAAGCCGATCCTGGACAGAAGTACATTGATTTTGGATATCTTTGCAAGGAGGGCCAGATCCCGGGAGGCCAAGCTGCAGGTGGAGGTGGCCAGATTACAGTATATGCTGCCAAGACTTGTGGGGCTTCATGCGGCGCTTTCCAGACAGGGCGGCGCCAGCGGTTCCATGAGCAACAGGGGCGCCGGAGAGAAGAAGCTGGAACTGGACAGGCGTGTGTTGGAAAAACGTCTTTCACAGCTTAGGCGGGAATTGAAGGAAGTCGTGCAGGAGCGGGAGACGCAGAGAAAACAGCGGATGAGAACGGGAATGCCCCGGGTGGCTCTGGTGGGGTATACCAATGCTGGCAAGTCTACACTGCTGAACGCCATGTTGGATCTGTATGGCGCAGATGAGGTGGACGCGGAGGATAAGAAGGTGATGGAGAAGGATATGCTCTTCGCCACGCTGGACACCACGGTCCGCAAGATTGCGCCGGAAAACCACCATGCTTTCCTGTTATCGGATACGGTAGGATTTATTCACAAACTGCCCCACAATCTGGTGGAGGCTTTTCAGTCGACCCTGGAGGAAGCCAAAGAGGCGGATATTCTTCTGCAGGTGGTGGATTACAGTGACGAACATTACAGGGAACAGATCGCGGTCACCAATCAGACTTTGCAGAAGCTGGGCGCGGATGGGATTCCCATGCTCTATGTGTACAATAAGGCAGAGTTGGTGGAGCCGGAGGCACTGCCAGGGCTGGCTGGCGTAGAGGCGGATCAGCTATTAAAGTCTCTGCCGGTGGTGTCGCAGAACAGCATCTATCTGTCTGCGAAAAAGCGGGTCGGGCTGGAAGAATTGATTGGACTGATTGAGCAGAAATTGTCTGGCGGATATCGGGATTGTATCATGCTGATTCCGTATACGGACGGCAGGGCGGTGTCCTACCTCAATGAACACGGTGTGGTCCGTGATACCCAGTATCTGGAAGAGGGTGTGCGTCTTGATCTGCAGTGCAGGATGGAAGATTACCAGTATTACCAGAAGTATTTGTGGAAAGAGGGATGAAAGCCGGCATTTAGGCATGGGATGAGAGGTGACGGCAAACCGGGCACTTTAAGCGGCTGTTTTTACAATGCTTGCATGGGGGCCGAATATCCTATATAATATAGTGCGGACAGCAGAAGATGAATCAAACGGAAAGGGCAACAGACTTTGGAACAGAAGATGGCGACAAAATCTGCTAGAAATTCTAATTATGAATTACTGCGTATCCTCGCGATGTTCATGATTGTTTTTATTCATGCCAATATGTATTTGTTCCAGTTTGTTTACGGGGGCAGCGCAGTTTTTTTTAACGGCATGGTAAATGGCATCTGTAATATCGGTGTGACCTGTTTTATGCTGATCTCTGGTTATTACGGCATGAAATTCAGTGTGGCCAAGTTTGTCAGGATGGAATGTATGATGATAACCTATTCTCTGGCGGAAACGGTTCTTCTGTATGTCGCAGCGCCGCAGCAGCTACAGGGAGCGGCACTGTTGGAACAGCTGGTAAAGTCTTTTTTACCCTTTATCACGAGAAAGCACTGGTTTTATTCCTGTTACATATGCCTGCTTTTTTTCAGCGGATATATTCAGAAATTTATCGAACATCTGAAAAAGGAAGAGTTTGAGAGACTGCTCTGTCTGATGTTAGTCTTATTCAGCGTTCTGCCGACCTTTTGCTATTTTGAACTGATTCCCGATAATGGAAAGGGACTCGTTCATATGATCATGATCTATATGATCGGCAGGTATATACGGATGTATAAAGATGTGAGGATACCCAGGAAAGCTGTAATCCTTTTTCTCATCCTTTGGATTATAAACGGGATATCTCATGAAATTCCTATCCAGATTGGTGGGATTTATCATCATCTGTGTAAGGATAACAGTATCACGAACCTCACGATGGCGGTTATTTTGTTTTACCTGTTTAAGGAGTTTACTTTTCAATCGGGTTTTATCAACAGGGCGGCATCAAATGTCTTTGCGGTATTTGCGCTGAATGATACATTGGTGCTGATCATCATGAAAGTACTTGCTGACAATGGTTTTCATGGCGCCGATGGAATTCTGGGCTTTATGATGCTGGCGGGAATTGTGGCCATGATCCTGGCAGGATGTCTGTTGATCGGAGAAGTCAGAAGACTGCTTCTTGACAGATGTGACAGGTATCTGGGAGAGTTGGCAGAGTGTAAGTTGATGGGCAGGATAAAAGACTGGTTCTGAAATGAGACAGGTTTATGGAAGGTTGTATCTGTGTGCTGCCTGATGCAGACTTCTGAGGCCGCGAAGCGGTCCTCGCAATCGAGCTTGCTCGATTTGTTAATCTTGCGAAGCAAATTTACTTTTAAGCAGCGCAGAAATGAGGAGAGAATATGATTACATTATCACAGGGCGGAGCGTATCTGGTACGCGGAACGGAAGTTGTTTTGGAAAATGCTGAGGCAGCAGCAAAGATCAAGAGTATGACAGGGCAGGAGGTAACGAAGCAGGAGGCCGCGAAGAATACGATGGCCTATGGAATCCTGGCACAGCATAATACTTCCGGCAACATGGACAAGCTGAAGATTAAATTCGATAAACTGACTTCCCACGATATCACTTTTGTGGGGATCATCCAGACAGCGAGGGCTTCGGGATTGACGAAATTCCCCATTCCCTATGTGCTCACCAACTGTCACAATTCTCTGTGTGCAGTGGGCGGTACCATCAATGAGGATGACCATATGTTTGGATTAACCTGTGCCAAACGATACGGTGGTGTCTATGTGCCGCCGCATCAGGCAGTCATTCATCAGTATGCCAGAGAGATGCTGGTCGGTGGCGGTAAGATGATCTTAGGTTCCGATTCCCACACCAGGTATGGTGCACTTGGCACCATGGCCATGGGCGAAGGCGGGCCGGAGCTGGTAAAACAGCTTTTATCCCAGACATACGATATCAATATGCCGGGTGTTGTAGGTGTCTATCTGACAGGGGCGCCTGTAAAAGGCGTGGGCCCGCAGGATGTGGCATTAGCTATTATCGGAGCGGTGTTTGGTAATGGCTATGTAAAGAATAAGGTCATGGAGTTCGTAGGGCCTGGTGTGGCTTCCTTAAGCGCAGATTTCCGTATCGGCATCGATGTGATGACTACGGAGACTACCTGCCTGTCCTCCATCTGGCGGACGGACGATGAGATCAGGGAGTTTTATGAGATTCACGGCAGGACAGAGGAATATAAGGAGTTAAATCCCGGGGAAGTGGCATATTATGATGGGATGATCACGGTTGACCTGTCAAAGGTCAGACCGATGATCGCGATGCCTTTCCATCCCAGCAATACTTATACGATTGACGAGGTCAATGCGAACCTGCAGGACGTGCTTCACGATGTGGAGGAGCGGGCAAAAGTAAGCTTAGACGGGGCAGTGCCTTATTCCCTGCAGGATAAGGTGGTCGATGGCAGATTTATGGTGGATCAGGGAATCATTGCAGGCTGTGCCGGCGGCGGTTTTGAGAATATCTGTGCGGCGGCGGATATCCTGAAGGGCTCTTATATCGGTGCGGATGGGTTTACTTTAAGTGTATATCCTGCGTCTATGCCGGTTTATATGGAACTGATCAAAAATGGCTGTGCGGCCACGATCTTAGAGACGGGCGCCGTCCTAAAGACGGCTTTCTGCGGGCCATGTTTTGGGGCGGGGGATACACCGGCCAACAATGCGTTCAGTATCAGACATTCCACCAGAAACTTCCCTAACAGGGAGGGATCCAAACTGCAGAACGGACAGATTTCCTCCGTGGCGCTGATGGATGCGCGTTCTATCGCGGCGACAGCGGCGAATAAGGGAGTGCTCACACCGGCAACTGAGTTTAATGG
>CAYUKT010000070.1:0-2743 GCA_964445285.1 uncultured Bacteroides sp.
TTGCTTTATCCGGAAGAATCCCATATACTTTTAGATATCATTAAAATAATTTAACAAATATTGACCCAATAGGCGAAATATAGTATAGAAAAGGAAGGAAAGGCGTATGGCAAAGTTATTTATCAATGAAAGAAACAAAAAGGGACACATTAATTCGGAAATTTACGGACATTTTTCCGAGCATTTGGGCCGGTGTATCTACGAAGGGCTCTATGTGGGGGAAAATTCCGATATTCCCAATGTGAACGGGATGCGCAAGGACGTGGTGGAAGCGTTGAAGGAGATGCAGATTCCGGTACTGCGCTGGCCGGGAGGCTGTTTTGCCGATGAGTATCACTGGAAGGACGGCATCGGTCCCAAAGAGACCCGCAAGAAAATGATCAACACCCACTGGGGCGGTGTGGTGGAGGATAACAGCTTTGGTACCCACGAATACTTTGAGTTGTGCGAGCAGCTTGGCTGTAAGACCTATGTGAACGGCAACGTGGGAAGCGGCACAGTGCAGGAGATGAGCGAGTGGGTGGAGTATATCACCTTTGACGGGGTATCCCCGATGGCTGACCTGCGCAAGAAGAATGGTCATGAGAAACCCTGGAAGATAGATTATTTCGGGGTGGGTAACGAGAACTGGGGCTGCGGCGGCAATATGACGCCGGAGTACTATGCGAACCTCTACAGGAGATACCAGACCTATGTGAGACAGTATGATGCGGACAAGCCGATCAAAAAGGTCTGCGGCGGCCCGAACTCGGACGATTATTTCTGGACCGAAGGAGTGATGAAGACTTGTTATGCGCCCCCGCAGCCGGGTTCACCTTCCCATGGTTATATGGACGGTCTTTCCCTGCACTACTATGTGGTTCCGGGAATTTGGGAGAAGAAGGGAAGCGCCACGGAATTTGACGAGGCGGAATGGTATACGACCTTGGCAAAAGCAGTGCATATGAAGGAACTGGTAGAGCGGCACGGCGCTATCATGGATCAGTATGATCCCAAGAAAGAGATCGGGATGATCGTGGATGAGTGGGGCTGCTGGTTTGATGTGGAACCGGGCACCAATCCGGGCTTCCTCTATCAGCAGAACACCATGCGGGATGCGCTGGTGGCAGGAGTTACCCTCAATATCTTCAACAAGCATTGCGACCGGGTGAAGATGGCTTGTATCGCGCAGCTGGTCAATGTGCTGCAGTCCGTAATCCTCACGGAGGGGCCGAAGATGATCCTTACCCCCACCTACCATATTTTCCATATGTATAAGCATCATCAGGATGCGGATCTGGTGGAGAGTTTTATCGAGGGCAATAAGACCGTGGGCGTGGCGGACGACTGTCAGGTGCCTTTCCTGGATGAGTCCGTATCCGTGGACAAGGATGGGTACGTGAATGTGACCCTGACCAATCTTTCCGTGGACGAGGATGCGCCTGTGGAGATGTCCTTTATGGAACTTGCACCGAAGGAGATTACGGCGGCGATCCTGAAAGGGAAGATGGATGCGTATAATACTTTTGAGGAGCCTGAGAAGGTGAAGGAAGAGAAATTTGACGCCTATGAGGTACAAGATGGAAAGATCAGCTTTACGGCGCCGGCCGGCAGTGTGATCAGCTTCCGGATACGGTAGGTTATAGTATGGAGACAGGAGGAAAACGTGTCTGCAGGAAGTGTCTCACCAGGGACATGGATCAGAAGGAATACTTTGAAAATCTGCACACATACATTGCCAATCTGGATGAGGAATTAAAAGTGACAGAGCCGCTTTATGAAAGGCGGCTCTTACTTTGTAAGGCCTGCGATCTTCTGTATGACGGCATGTGCAGGGCCTGCGGCTGTTACGTGGAACTGCGGGCTGTGATGAAGAAGAACAGCTGTCCTTATGATAAGTGGACAGCCGAGTATGAATCTGAAACTATGGATAAATCTAAATACTTCAATAATATCTAAAATATTTCAAAGCAACATTGACTCCAAAGTGCGGTTGCTGTACAATATGAACATAAGATGATTAATTAGACAGAAAAAATAGGCAGATTGCTCAAATGTGGATATTCTTTGTGTAGGATGCCGGCAGAGGTATCATGCGTGTGTAAAGTGGGAAAAAATGAAGAATACGTTTCATCAACTGATTAGCCAATTTAAAAATGAAAAGAATACCGACTATTTGACTGGATTAGTCAACAGAAGAGGCCTTCACGAGATCTGGGAACAGTTGGATGAGGAAGATATCATACACTGTGTCTATATGGATGTGGATAATTTTAAGCTGGTCAACGATGTGTACGGACATGCCAGGGGCGATGAACTGCTGGTGTTTGTCAGCCGGATCCTCGAGAACGAGTTTCCTGGCCAGCTTGTCGTGCGTATGGGCGGTGATGAGTTTGTGGTAATCTGTGATGGAGGACTGACCGAACAGGCAATAGAAGACAAGTTTGCAAGGCTGCAGCATACGCTTAAGGAGGACTTTGACGAAGCGATGAGCGCCTTTCTTTCTTTTAGTATCGGCGTGTCCTTTCATCAACAGTTTACGGGGCAGATTTCCATAATCCTGGATCAGAGCGATGAGGCGATGTACTTCGTCAAGAAGAATGGAAAAGGAACTTATGTAAACTATGAGATGATAAAGGAGCAGATTACGGACCAGAAGGCCATGAAAGACCGGGCCCTGACATCCTTCCGGGCAGATGAATTTGAAATGTATCTGCAGCCGGTCATTTATCTGCAAAATTCCGATGTGTATGCGGCTAAGATT
>CAYUKT010000070.1:2843-10011 GCA_964445285.1 uncultured Bacteroides sp.
GCGGTTGATATCCTTTCGAAGATGGGGGTTGAGATTGCGATCGAGAATTTTGGTTCTGCTTCTTCCTTTAAGGTGCTGCAGCATATTCCGGCGCAGATTCTCAAGCTGGATTCCAGACTTTTGCCAGAGGAGTCACAGAGCGGTAAAAGACAGATGCTGCTTTTGCGCAATGTGATCAGCATGGGCAGGGATCTGAAGTTTATGGTGGTGGCACAGGGCATCAAGGATTCTTTTCAGGCAGGTGTACTTGCCAATTACGGGGCACATCTGGGACTGGGAGAATTTTATGGAGAACCACTTACGGCGGCGGAGTTCCTGAATAAATATAACGATCGTTATTTCTTTATCAATAATAAAAAACAGACTGTTTATTCTTTCCAGGATAACCTGATGGATGATGAGGGACGTTTCATGGGAGAATATGCGGGAGAGGGTTTTTGTTACCAAGACGGTGTGGTGAAGAGTCAGAGGGCACTTCATTTTCCAGGGGGTAAGATACGGGAAAATGTAGTGAATCTTCCGAAATCCGTGATGTTCAGTGAAAGTTATACGATCTGTCTGTGGATTCATCCGGATGAGAAGCAGTCTTGGACGAGCGTAGTTTACATAACATATGCGGACGGATTCATGAGCCTGTCGCCGACCGATGGGCTTGGCAGCTGTGTGTATCGTATGAAAGATGACAGGGAGACCAATGAGTGGTTTGATATCTTCGGCCGCCAGGCGGTGCCGGGTGAGTGGGCTTATATGTGCATTTCCTATGATGCGATCACAGGTGTTGCAAGATTATACTTTAACGGCCTTTTGATCGGCAGCCGGGATAAGGCGCCTAATTTAAAGGTGCCGAACCGGGTTGTGATAGGCGGGGATGAATATCAGAAGTCCTATCAGGGAAGGATTGCAGGTCTGGAGATCCATCATTGTGTACTTCCGGCTCAGGAGATAGAGAGAAGATTTAAAGAGTACCAGAGCGATCCTACGTTTCTGGGATCAAAAGGACGCAAGTAAGAGGATAGGAATGATGAAACAGACTGAACTCTGGTTTTTGAGACGGATAAAGAAGCAGAGTGTATGGAAAGTATTCTGTGCGGCAGGCAGTATGATAATTCTGGTGCTTTTGTGCATAGCCTTGTGTCAATGGGATGTGGTCGGGTTTGTGGCAGGGAAGTGATTTGAAAAATGTCACAGACATCGATATGGCTGTATCATATCTGCGGCGCCCGTTTAAAATATTTCCAGAAATCTATGGTTTCCCGTAAATCTTCTTCATCGGTAAATAAATCCAGTTCCTTCGCAACCTCAATTGCAAAATCCACATAGGCATTGGCTCTGGCGGTGATCACACGGTCATCGTTTGCGATGTCCAAATCCTTACTGTGTGTTGACGAGATTCCCCTTAATATACCGGCATCCTCAAGCAGATTGACACCGGCGCAGATGGCGGCGATCAGAACGCCCTTTTTCTTTAAGTCATGTAAATACCGCTGTAGAAAGCTGTTGTTGATCTGGGAAATATCTCCGCCGGGGATGATAAAACTCCTGATCTGATCTGTATCCACATCCGTAAGCGCCATGTCAGCATTGACAGAATAGCCTTCCGTTGTCCGGATTGGCTTTCCATCCGGGGAACATAGGATGACATCACAAGCAGTACAGCTCATAAAGTAATTTAAGATTACGATTTCATAAAAGCAACAGGTGTTATATATAATGAAGACATCTTTCATAGGACAGTTCCCTTTCTGGGTTTACTAAGTTCTGATAAACCGTAGTTTCATACTTTCCATGATTGCACAAAGATAATGAAGTAATTATAACATGGATAGGAAGGTGTGTCATCTGATTGTGTCTCATTTGTTTGACGGCGATATCTCTCACGGAACTGTGAGGATTTGGATCCTGGAGCAATGATATTGCTTATCCGTAAAACTATATGGTATACTAACACGAGAAAATGAATCATGTTTCTAAAATGTATTGCAGTAGAAAGGAGAAACAATATTGGTTAACATAAAATATAGAAACGTAGCAAGGAATTGGGAGAAAGGCCGGAAACAGCATAGTAAGAAAGGGATTGCCCTGTGTGCTATTCTTGTGCTTCTGACAGGCTGCGGGGGCACAGCAGGCGGTCAGGCGAATGCAGACAAAGATGTGCCAGCGCAGACAGTGGAGGATAATGGGCAGGAGGATGATCAGACAGCGCAGGAGGAAAGCACGAAATTTCCTGCTTTCACGGCAGTCGATTTGGAGGGAAATACGGTTACGGAGAGTATTTTTGCCCAAAAGGATCTGACGGTGCTCAATATTTGGGGAACCTTCTGTAATCCTTGTGTGGGGGAAATGCCGGAACTGGGCGAGTGGGCCAAAGAGATGCCGGACAATGTGCAGATGGTGGGACTGATCATTGATATCAATGGGGAAGAAGACACGGAACATCGGGATTTGGCGGTTGACATAACATCAAATGCCGGGGCGGACTTTACGCAGATTATCGCCAATCAGGATTTTGCTCCGGTTTTGAAAGATGTGCTGGGCGTACCCACGACCATGTTCATTGACAAGGATGGTAATATCGTGGGAGATTCCATATTGGGAGCAGATGTGGATGGTTATAAGAAATTTGTGGAGGATTATTTCAGTGGACAATAGGAAGAAGATCAGGCTGCAGATTGCTGGTATCATAACGGCAGTTCTTTTTATCGTGTGCGGAGTACTCCGGGGAGAAGCCGTGGTTGTCCTGAATAAGGCCGTCAATATCTGTTTTGAGTGTATCGGACTGGGGTGATATGATGCGTATGGGATATTCCGTCAAAAGAAAGATTTTGCAGGTAATCGCCTTCGGCTTTTCCAATGCGCATCTTCTGAACTTTAGGGGCGGCAGGATTTATCAGGGGAAATGGAAGTATTTCTGTAATCCAGGTCTGAACTGTTATTCCTGTCCGGCGGCCAGCTTTGCCTGTCCGATCGGGGCCTTGCAGGCGGTAGGCGGTTCCCGGGATTTTAGTTTCAGCTTTTATGTGACAGGGCTGCTCTTAGCTTTTGGTGTGGTATTTGGCAGGGCGGTGTGCGGTTTCCTGTGTCCTTTCGGGTTGATACAGGAACTGCTCCATAAGATACCTTCTCCCAAATGGAAGTTGAAAAAGGCATTTCTGTATATAAAGTATATCGTGCTTGTGGTTTTTGTCCTGCTGCTTCCCATTGCGGTCACCGATTATATGGGAATGGGGAAGCCAGCTTTCTGCCAGTACATCTGCCCGGCGGGTACGCTGGAAGGAGGCGTTTTCCTGCTGGCGGTCCATGAGGGTCTGAGAAAGTCCATTGGGGCGCTTTTTACTTTAAAAATGGCTGTTTTGGCGGTCACAATCCTCGGCAGTATCCTGATTTACCGCTTTTTCTGCCGCATCCTGTGTCCGCTGGGTGCCATATACGGACTGTTTAATAAGATCAGCATTTACCATCTGGAAGTGGATGAACATAAGTGCAACGGCTGCGGGAAATGCAGCCGGATCTGTAAGATGGAGGTAAATCCGGTGGAGAGGCCTCAGTCGGCGGAGTGTATACGGTGCGGCGCCTGTGTGGATGCCTGTCCGCAGGGGGCAGTCAGTCTTAAGATTTGCAATGGGAAAAGATAAGGGGTGTTATTCTTGACCAGAGAGCAGCAAAGGAAATTCAAAGAATTACAGCGGACATTGTCCGGGATGCTGAAAGAGAAGATAAAGGAATATAAGTATAAGAAAAAAGATTATATGATCTGGTTTTGTAAGGATGATCTTTTTTATGATTTGATGATTCATGTTGCCGTACCGGATGATGGGAGATGTATCTGTTCGGCGGTGGAAACATTAAAACCACTGTGGCTGGATGAATTACTGTGGGATTTCCTGAATATGCCGGACAATAAAAAGGAACCTTACAGTCTGCGGGCGATAGGAGCTTTTACGGTAGAGGGGTCACAGATTTATAAGGAATGCAGGGAATTGGTGAATTGGGATGTCAGAGAATTGGAGCAATGTGTGGATGCATATCTGGAACACTTTTCTCAGACAATTCGGACGGGAACCATGGATGACTTTTATACATATTTGGAAGCATCCCCTTACCATGTAGAGTTGAGAATATCCCTTTCTTTAATTCATCAGGGACAGCACCAGGAAGCGCTTGCGTATCTGAAGGACAAAGGGCAGGGGATATTTTGCAATGCAGGGATCTGGATCAATGAGGCGATGAGGGAGTATTGCAAAACCCAATGAATCCTTATTTGTATGGTTTACATAAATATATATCATAAAACATCATACTGACTGCCGTATAAAACAGTCCCATGTTGTATAACATATACCGGGGCTGTGTAAAAATCGTCAGCCCCACTGCCAGCGAATTGACAATGATCGCTATCATGACGATAAACACAAAGGCCAGACTCCGTTCAATCTGCTCTATTCTGTTTTCATATTTCGTAGTTTCTGATATCTGACGGCACACGTCCTGCAGTTTCCTTTTGTGCGCGATAAGGTATAATGCCATTACCTCCACACTCAGATAAGCCGCAAGAGAATACAGGCTCAAAAGATTCGTTGCTTTTGCGATCGAGTTCACCAATCCACGCAAGATATTATAGAACCACACGCGCAGCAGAGGCCCCCTTTTCTGATGCAGCAGGGTTTTGATCATTTGGTCGCAGATCTGGTCATATTTTAAGGACGCCTCAACTTCGGAATCCGTGAAATGTTCGCGGATATATCCTTCCACCACCGGATTGATGATGCCGTATCCAATGTCATCATAACTTTCCGCAAAATGTTCGGAGAGCGGCAGCCAGCCCGGTTCTGCATTGTCGTAGAGAATCTGCCTCTGCCCGGCCTGTTCCATGATGGTAAGATAGAGGGCCTTTAGTGTTGCATCCCGAAACAGATTCTGGTCATTTTCCACATCGGAGGTATAGAGCAGTACACATAAAAATCCCATCGAATCATGGCGATGTTCGATCCATGCACCGCGGACTGCATAATGATAGGTTCTGTCCAATAGTTTCCCGGCGTACAGAGTCGAGAGAATCAGCAGGATAAGAACAAAGAATTTTATTGTTTTACGGCCTCGTATCATGTAATACCAACCAAAGACCACGCTCAGAATGATCAGCGTGATCAGCATCTGCGCCCTCGTACTGATCAACAGAAAGGAAAGAAGCAGCGCCGCCGCTGTATGACGGTTCTCGTCCGTGATGACGCAGAGATATAATTCCAAGATAAACAGGACGAAAAGCGAGAAGCATAGGCCTTCCGTCATGATACAGTCGGTATAAACGGAACTCCTGACTGCGGCAAAACGACACAAAAGGGAGACCGCAAATTGGAAACCAATAGCTGTAATCTGTAAAATCCGGCTTCCATTTTTGGTCTTGGCTATCATATAACCGGTGTACCAGGTGGTAAATCCAGCGATCAGGCTTTGCACAATAACAGCTGTCATCATTCCTGCTTCGGAAATCTCCGTGCCCTGTCGTACCTTCATCAGCGCGAGAAACAGCGGGTATAAGGGCTCCCGGGATATGTTCATGCTGGCGTAACTTAGAGAGTCCTTGCACCACACCGGTCCGTCAAAAAACGGAAAAAAGAGATAGAACAAAAGACAGGCGGTTAACAGGATAGTGTCTGCTCTGCTGTAGATTTTAATAAAATTATTTGCTTTTGTGGTTTGATACTTATTGCTCACGATGATACCTCGGTTATGGGATTATTATTGGGGGATCTATCTGCTGCCCTGTTTTAGTGCTTTTATATTTCTTAGTATCTATCTTATGAGCAGACTGCATGATGAGAGTTTTTTCCATTGTGGGATTTGAGGTGTAAAAGAAAAGCCAGTCCGGATGAATGGGCTGGCTTGTTTTGATGGAGTTTAAAATATGGTTATTCCATTGATGTATCAGAGATTTTTATACGGTAAAAATTTAATGCCAATTTTCTGATGTTCCTGTTAGTTGGATCTAATTCTGCAGGTGATATTGCATTTGGAAAATAAAACCGTAATCTGAGATTTCCGTCTGTCACATATTCTCCCGGAATTATAATGCTTTTCTTTTCGGATCCATTTGCTTCAAACTCTGTGACAAGCACATCGTTAGCATATAATTTGACAGTCTGAAGCCCGTTGTAGGTTTCATAGTCTAAATCTAATTGAAGATTGCTGAAATCTTCCTTTATCTTAAAATATAATATGGCCTCGTTTCCTATTGCCCGAATATATGTGTGATTTGAGGATTCAAAGCCCAGCTCATTATAAAGTATAATGTCATCCGGTAAAAGTTCTGTTCCGAGTTTTACACTCTTTGAAAATGCCCCTGTCGTGTAGATCTTTTCTGTTCTTGCATTATATGCCCGGTCGAAGCCGCTGAGATTAATAGCATATTCATAAAATATCCGATTTCTTTCCATGCCGCTCTTTAATTCATAAATTGTATCACCGAACTTTTTTTCTCCTGTGATAAAATATTTTAAAGTGGGCAGATAATCTTCTATCATCGATACCGGGGCATCGGAAATGGCTAATTCACCGTGTGCGTTAGCCGGTTTCACAAGGAAACAGGGATTGGGTCTGACATCCCATCCGTGATCCGCAGTGAAAATAATTGTAGTATTATCGTAAACACCTGCTTCTTTTAAAGCGGATATCAACTCTGTGTACATTCTGATAATACCTATCGTCTGTTCAAAACGGCCGTCTGAGTACGCAGCATCCATCCACCTTATGGGCTGATCTAGTTTATGACAGTATCTGTCTGTGTTTTCCGGATCGTGTGGACCCTGAATCCAATAAAACTGATAAATATTTTGTTCTGTTTCCTCTGTGATCACACCCTGCTCCTGAATCAGATCATACATATCATAATTAAAATATAAACTGCTCTTTTCTCCTTGTATTTCCAAGAAATCAGCATAAGTATACCAAAAATATTTTTTCAGGATGTGTGGCATATACCGAAAGGAGACCATTTTATATAGTTTCTGAAAGGCAGCGCTTTTGTTCAGAGTTTCCTTTTTAGGACTAAAATTGACTACCTGGCTGCCGATTGTAGGCGATACCATTTTTTTATCCCGGATATATAGATAGGTGTCATAATTATTCTGTTCTAATATATTTTGTTCGAATTCACTGGATAACTTGATTGTAT
>CAYUKT010000071.1:0-6374 GCA_964445285.1 uncultured Bacteroides sp.
TCACAAAATCAAACAAACTGATCTGATTGGACTCCGGCAGATTGCCCAACAGTCCCAACTCACTCATCAGATCCACCACAGACTTAGGCGCCTTCGTCCGCTCCCTGAAATCATCCTTGCTCAAGAACGGGCCGTCCTTGACAGCTTCCACGATGGCGTCCGCTACCCGCTCTCCCAGACCGTCAATACTGTTTAAGGAAGGCATCAACTTACCATCCACAATCTGGAACAGTCTGGACTGGGCTGTGAAAATATCGATGGGCACAAAATCAAATCCCCTCGCATACATCTCCTGCACAATCTTCATGTCCTTATAAGAGTCTTGTTCTTTCTTGGAGAGTTCATCGCTCCGCCTCTTATAATCCGCCATGACCTGCTCTAAATGGGCCTGCCCCTGACACATCAGCTCATAGGAAAAAGCCGAAGCCCGGATACTGAAATAAGCCGCATAGTAGGCCAATGGATAGTTCACTTTACAGTAGGCGATACGCCAGGCCATCATGACATAAGCCGCAGCATGTGCCTTAGGGAACATATATTTAATCTTCTTACAAGATCCAATATACCAGTCCGGCACGCCTTTCGCTTTCATGGCCTCAATCCACTCATCCTTTAATCCCTTGCCCTTACGCACACTCTCCATGATGGTAAAGGACAGGGAGGGATCCACTCCCTGCTGGATCAGGTAGATCATAATATCATCTCGGCAGCAGATAGCGGTGGAGATAGTGGCCTTTCCCTCCTCGATCAACGTCTGTGCATTGCCAAGCCACACATCCGTGCCATGGGAAAGTCCCGATATCCGCACCAGATCTGTGAAGCACTTGGGCTTGGCGTCAATGACCATCTGGATAACAAACTCCGTACCAAACTCCGGTATCCCCAGACAGCCCAGCTTACAGCCGCCAATCTGATCCGGCGTGATCCCCAGTGCCTCTGTATTCTGGAAAAGGCTCATGACCTGTTTGTCATCCAGGGGAATCTTAACAGGATCTATTCCCGTCATATCCTGCAGCATACGGATCATCGTCGGATCATCATGCCCCAGAATATCCAGTTTAAGCAGGTTATGATCGATAGAATGATAATCAAAGTGCGTAGTGACGATATCTGTAGTCATATCGTTGGCCGGATGCTGTACAGGGGTAAAAGAATTGATATCCTCCCCCACCGGCAGGACCACGATGCCGCCGGGATGCTGTCCGGTACTCCTGCGGATGCCTGTACATCCTGTGACGATCCGGTTGATTTCACAGACCCTTTTATGTTTGCCCCTCTCCTCATAATAATTCTTCACATAGCCATAAGCAGTCTTATCTGCCAATGTACCGATGGTTCCCGCCCGAAAGGTCTGTCCGAAGCCAAAGATAACCTCTGTGTATTTATGGGCCTTACTCTGATATTCCCCGGAAAAATTCAGATCGATATCCGGCTCTTTATCTCCCTTAAATCCCAAGAAAGTCTCGAAGGGAATATCAAATCCTTCTTTCCGCAGGGGCGTGCCGCAGACCGGACAGTCCTTATCCGGCATATCACACCCGGCTCCGCCGCCATAGGCCCGCACTTCCTCGGAATCAAAATCATAATAGTGGCATTTGGGACACAGGTAGTGAGGGCTTAAAGAGTTAACCTCCGTAATCCCCGCCATATTGGCCACAAAGGAACTGCCCACAGATCCCCTGGAGCCCACCAGATATCCATCCTCCACCGACTTCCACACCAGCTTCTGGGCAATGATATACATCACTGCAAATCCATTGGAAATGATGGAGTTCAATTCCTTCTGCAGTCTGTCTTCCACAATCTGCGGCAGCGTTTCCCCATAAAGTTCATGCGCCTTATTATAACAGATCTCCGTCAACTGTCTGTCACTGTCCTCAATGACCGGCGGGCACTTATCCGGCCGCACCGGGGACATGGTATCTATCATGTCCGCGATCAGGTTGGTGTTGGTGATGACCACCTCTTCCGCCTTGTCGCTGCCCAGATAGGCAAATTCCTCCAGCATTTCCTCCGTGGTACGAAAATAAAGCGGTGCCTGGTTATCCGCATCGGGGAACCCCTGCCCTGCCATAATGATACGGCGGTAAATCTCATCCTCCGGATTTAAAAAGTGCACGTCACAGGTAGCCACCACCAGCTTATGAAACTGCTCCCCCAGGCGCACGATCTTGCGGTTGATCTCCATGATATCCTCCATGGAATTGATTTCCGGAGCCCTCTCGGATTCAATCATGAACTGGTTATTCCCAAGGGGCTGAATCTCCAGATAATCATAAAAATTCACCAGTCTCGCAATCTCCGCATCCGGTTTATGCTCTAATAGCGCACGATATAATTCTCCTGCCTCGCAGGCGCTTCCCAGGATCAATCCTTCCCGATACTGATTTAACAGCCTTTTGGGAATCCGCGGTCTTCTGGAAAAATATGTCAGGTGGGAATCCGACACCAAACGATAAAGATTCATGCGCCCCACGTTATTTTTCGCCAGAATGATGGCATGATAAGTGGGAAGTTTCTTGATAATATCCGGGTTGGACTCCCCCTTCCTGTTAATCTGCGCAAGCGTAGTGATCCCCTCTTTTTCCATCATAGGAATCATTTTCACGAAAATCTCTGCCGTAGCCTCCGCATCATCCACTGCCCGGTGATGATTTTCCAGGGATACCATCAAGGCCTTCGCCACCGCATCCAGGGTATGTTTTTTCAGCCCAGGCAGCATCACTCTGGCAATCCCCACCGTATCTATATAGGTAAAGTCATGAGCCATCCCCTGCCTGTTACAGTTTTCCATGATAAAACCCATATCAAAGGAAGCATTGTGGGCCACCAGCATACAACCTTCACAAAAAGCCAGAAATTCCGGCAATACCTCTTCAATCTTTCTGGCGCCCACCACCGTATCGTCCGAAATGCCGGTCAGTTTCTCTATCTCAAAAGGGATGGGCACTTCCGGATTCACAAAGCTGGAAAAATGATCCACGATCTGACCGCCGCAGACCTTCACCGCGCCAATCTCAATAATCCGGTTTTCCACCGGGGAAAAACCTGTGGTCTCGATATCGAACACCACAAAATCTGCCTGAAAATCCTGTCCTTTATCATTGGAAGCAATCTCATGCAGATCATCCACCAGATAAGCTTCCACCCCATAGATCACCTTAAAGAAATTCTGCTTGTCCGGTTCCGGCTCTCCTGCCTCTTTACAGCGGTTCTTCTCCGCCTTCCACAAATCCTCCCACACATGATTGGCATCCGGAAAAGACTGCACCACGCCGTGGTCGGTGATGGCGATTGCCGGATGGCCCCACTTATAGGCCCGCTTCACGATATCCTTGGCCTCGGACACCCCGTCCATGTCGCTCATCTTGGTATGGCAGTGCAGTTCCACACGCTTGCGCACACTCCTGTCCACCCGCGAAGTCGTAAAGTCCGGTATTTTCTTGACACCCGCCAAAGAGCCTATGGTCAGTTCATGGTCAAACTTATCTATGGTAGTCATTCCCTTAAGTTTTACAAAAACACCCGGTTTCATACCATCTGTTATTTCATTTACCTGGTCATTATGGGCGAAGAGTTTAATCGTCATGGTATCCGTATAATCCGTGACATCATAAATCAGGATAGTGCGCTCGTTCTTAATCTCCCGCTTATCCATCTTGAGAATCTGACCACGGATGACCACCTCTCCCATCTCACCGATAATATCCTCAATCGGCATCGCTTCCTCATCAAAATCCCTGCCGTAAAGTACATCGGGATTGTCGGAACGCTTCACGGCACGCCGGCCATCTGCCCTGTCGCCCTTTCTTCCCCACTCACCCTTTTTACCCGGTGCAGGGGACGAGAATTTTTTATTGTTATGTAAACTGTTCTCCTTGCCGCCAGAAGTGACGCTGCCTGCCTCTGCACTTCCAGATGCCAAAGATCCGCTTCCTGTTTTGCCTGTCCGGGAGGAAACCCCTGTCCCCACCGGCTGTGCGCTATTTCCTGCCCAAGCGCCGTCTGCTGGCTGTGCGCCATCTGCCGCTCCTGCGCCGCCCGCCAACGGACCGCCGTTTCCCGCCCAGGCTCCGTCCGCCATCTGCATACCATCTGCCATCTCTGCGCCGCCGTCCGTCTGATTCCAGCCAAACACACGGGAAGCCTTTGCATTTACCGCATACCCCGCCCTGGCCGCGATCTCCGCCACCTGCATGGCCAGCTGTTTCTCATCTTCTTCCTTATATTTCCCGGCCGCGCGCTCTTTATAAGAGATATTTACCTGCACCGGAATTCCGCAGCGCTCGTTATATATTTTTTCCAGAATCCGGGAAAGTTCCTCCGCCTTTCCCTGTCCCAGCACCGTATCCTCTACGGTCAGTTTCATCTGGTCATTCTCAAATGCAATATCCGCCCGTTTCAACAGATTATACTCCACCGGGGAATACTCCCGCAGTTCCGCCAAAATACTGTCCCCGTAAACGTCCATCAATTTCTGCGGATCATATTGGGCTGACAGGTGAAAATGCTCATAAAACTTGATAACAATCGGCATATTCGGAAAAAACTGCTTCTTGATCTCCTTCTCCACCCGAAAGATATCCTCTTTCCGGATCAGGCGTTCAGAAACGATATACACGCGCAGAAAATCCTTGCGCTTCGTACTCGTCACCTTATCCACGGTAACCTGCGCAAACAAATCCTGCAATCCCGTATCCAGTTTTAAAGATGGGAACACGTCAAAAAACGCCTTGCTCATACTAATCCTCTTTCCTGTTGTCCTATGCCGCTCTATCGCAGTCCTTTATCCTTGCCAGTGCAGAACTTCCTCCCGCAGTGTATCCAGAAGTTCCGCTTCCGGTACTTTTTTCACAATCTCGCCCTTCTTGATCAGAAGTCCTTCTCCGATACCGCCCGCAATTCCAATATCCGCCTCCTTGGCTTCTCCGGGGCCGTTCACCGCACAGCCCATGACGGCCACCTTGATGTCCAGAGGGATATCCGCCACCATCTCTTCCACACGATTGGCCAAGCCGATCAGATCAATCTTCGTTCTGCCGCAGGTAGGACAGGACACTACCTCAATTCCCCCTTTACGAAGTCCCAGGGTGCGCAGGATCAATCTGGCCGACTTAACCTCCTCCACCGGGTCACCTGTCAGAGATACCCGGATGGTATCGCCGATTCCCTGATATAAAATAATCCCAAGTCCCACCGCGGACTTGATGTTCCCACTCGCCACTGTCCCCGACTCCGTGATACCCACATGCAAAGGATAATCCGTCTGCTCTGCCAGCAGCTCATGGGCTTTGACACACATCATCACGTCCGAGGATTTGATACTGATGACCATATTGTCATACCCCAGTTCTTCTATGATGTGCACTTTATCAAGAGCGCTCTCCACGATTCCCTGCGCCGTCACACCATGGTACTTCTCCACCAGTTCCCGTTCCAAGGAGCCGCTGTTGACGCCTACACGGATGGGAATATTTTTCTCTTTCGCCGCCGTGACCACTGCCGCCACCTTTTCCCGGCTGCCGATATTGCCCGGATTGATGCGAATCTTATCAGCGCCGTTATCAATCGCCGCAATGGCCATTTTATAATCAAAATGTATATCTGCCACCAGAGGAATATGTATCTGTTCCTTAATCTTTGAAAGCGCCTGCGCCGCCTCCATGGTAGGCACCGTACAACGGATGATCTCACAGCCCGCCCGCTCCAGCCGCAGTATCTGGGCCACAGTAGCCTCCACATCCTCTGTAGCGGTATTGGTCATAGACTGAATCAATACGGGATTGCCTCCGCCGATCACTTTATCTCCTATCTGTACTGTCCTGGTCTTATCACGATACATAATTACCCTCCGCTTTCACTGTATGTCCGTCAGTTCCTTTCTTATTATACTTTAAAATGCCATATTTTCAAATACAATAATCCTGACTTATAATTATCAAAGCATCAGTTCACCCATGCTCATTCACAAGTTGTCAGTTTATACGTTTTGCATAAATCGGTCTCACAGCTGCTTATCGACCCATGCCAGTTTGTCAGCCTGAGCACATAGAAAATTCTTAAGGAAGCCCAACTGTCTGTTTCTCCGTGAGCCATACCCTTTTTTCCATATGCCGTATAAAGTTTTTGCGCCTGTATACTCTCTTGCCCTGTTTCCGATCAGATAAATCACGCTTTATCTCTTCCACCATCTGATAACGCTCCTCCGGGTTTTCCCTGGTGCACTTTTGGATCACCCGTTCCAGATTGTCTCCTGCCAAAGGGTCATAGACACTGACCGCCAGACTCCCATAAGGCGGCCTGCCCGGATCTGCCCCTGTCAGCATATAGTACAACACTTTTCCGAACGCATAAATATCGCTCCGCTCATCTGC
>CAYUKT010000071.1:6474-9911 GCA_964445285.1 uncultured Bacteroides sp.
CTTCCTCCTGTATCTGTCCCGGGCAGAGCACTGCCTGCAGTTCCTCCCCGGCAACACAGTGCCTGAACCCGTCACTGCACAAAAGCAGCCCCTCTCCCTTGTGCAATACCCCCATATGATGATCCGGCACATAATAACCAAAACTTCCCACGCATTTCGTCAGTTGTTCCCGCTGCCTGATATGATCCTTCGTCACCCGCTTCATTTGTCTGCCACGTATCCGATACAACCTGCTGTCGCCCAGATGCCAGACCAAATAGGTCTTTTCCCACACCATCAGGACGGTCATCGTAGTGCCGAGCTCAATTTCCTCCCGTCCGGCATATTGCTGCAACTGCTGCTGCATATGAAAGGTAAGCCTGTCCAAAGATCTTCTGATCACCCAATAGGGCTTCTTCTTCCGCACGGCATAAAGCAGGCTCTCATAAAACCATTCCTGCAGCCTCTCCGTCACATATCCGCTGGCCACTTCTCCCTGGGACAGACCGCTCATCCCATCACAGACTGCCGCCATAAGTACCCGGCCGCGGGCCGTCAATGCCTGCAGCAGCACAACCGAATCCTGATTCTTCCTGACTGTACGTCCACGGTTCCAATATACCCCTGTCAAATATCGCATCCTCCAATACACACCTCCTTAAAAATCCATAAAGCTGCCCATATAATAACTGCTAAAACAATTTTATAACACATGATATCAAAACAATATACAAATTCCTGTCTCTGGAATTGTGCGGGATTTCCGCTAAATCTGCTATTGGATTATGGAATAAATCCGATATGACTATTGTACTATATCTATCTTTTTATTTCAATAATAATAATTTAATTCACAATTAAAAATAGAGTCATATGCAATCTGCCATCCTTATTTATCATTTACACCTTTTGACACCCGAATCCTATAGCGTAAAAGAAGCCGGCACTCAGCGCACCAGCTTCATAATATCATTATACATAATAAATACCATCAAAATCATCAGCACCACCAGTCCGGCAAAGTGCACCATGCCTTCCTTCTCCGGCGGCACCGGCTTACCACGTATCACTTCCACCAGCATGAAGACCAGCCGCCCGCCGTCCAGCGCTGGAAGCGGCAGCAGATTCATGATCCCCAGATTGACCGATAACAGAACCACAATCTCAATCATGGTCAGGATCGCATAAGGCGTCCCATAGTTTTCCTCCGCCTGGTTATAACTATCGCCCACAAGCTGGGCAATTCCCACCGGACCGGCCACATCGTCCTTGGTCGCCTGTCCCTGCAGCAGCATCCGCAGGCTCTTATAGGTGATCTTTACCCAGTATTCCACCTCGTAGAATCCATATTGGAACACTTGCAGGGGGCCACATTCCATATATTCCCCGCCATTCACAATCCCCATATAATAACGCCTGTCATTTTCATCAAACTTGGGCTGCAATGTGGTCACTTTCTCTTCGCCGTTGCGTTCAAAGTGTATCTCCATCGTCTCTCCCTTGCTGAGGGAGGAAATCAACATGACTTCCCTGTAAAAATGAATCGGCTCCCTGCCAATCCTCGTGATCACATCTCCCTTTGCAAGCCCTGCCTCCTGTGCAGCTGAGCCTTCCGTTACCTCACCGACCACCGGCAGATCTACGCCGCTGAAGGCGCTGAGGATTACGGCCATAACAAAGGCCAGGATAAAATTGAAGAAAGGACCTGCAAATACCGTGGCAATACGAGCCCATACACCGGCCTCCGTAAATGCCATGCCCTCCGCCTCTAATCTGTCTCCTGTCTCTGGTATCACCCCCGATTCCGGTATCGCATCCGGCCTCGGACCATTCGCTTCTTTCTCCATGACACCATCTTCCCCATCAAACATACAGGCGCCGCCGATCGGCAGAAGCTTCAGAGAATATTTTGTGCCGCCCTTCTCATAGGAAAAAAGCGTGGGTCCCATCCCCACCGCAAACTCTATGACCCGGATTCCGTTCTTTCTTCCAATGATAAAATGCCCAAACTCATGGGAGATCACCACCACACCCATGACAATTAAAAATAAAATAATAGTTTTGATCAATCTATGCCTCCATATCAGAGCCTTCCTGCAGCCCGCTTTCCGTTCTCATGCATTCTATGCCGTTTAACGTCACCGGCAAGGCACCATCACTCATATTTCTGTCTGATATACTCGTAAGTCTCCGCTTCCGCCGCAAGGATCTGTTCCACCGTGGGATCATCTGTCACGCGGTGCGCCTCCATAGACGCCTCAATCAACTCCGGTATCTGTAAAAATCGTATTTTTTTCTGTAAAAAGAGCGCTACCGCCCGCTCATTCGCCGCATTAAACACTGTGGGCAACGAACCGCCGCGCCGTGCCGCCCGGTAAGCCAGCGCCAATCCCCGAAACGTATCTGTGTCCGGCTCCTCAAACGTCAGCCGCCCTAGTTTACATAAATCTACTCTGCCAGTGTCCATCGGTCTTCTGTCCGGATAAAACAATGCGTACTGTATGGGCAGCTTCATATCCGGCACACCCATCTGTCCCATGATCCCGCCGTCCACATACTCCACCGCGGAATGCAGGATACTCTGGGGATGCACCACCACCTGTATCTGCTCCAATTCCACGTCAAACAGCCATTTTGCCTCCATCACCTCAAGCCCCTTATTACAAAGGGATGCGGAGTCAATGGTGACTTTCTTCCCCATGGACCAGTTAGGATGTTTTAAGGCATCCTCCACCGTCATAGCCGCCAATTCCTCCCTCTTTCTGCCCCGGAAAGGACCGCCTGAAGCCGTCAGAAGGATACGGCTGACGCGGGATCTGTTCTCTCCGTGCATGGACTGGAATATAGCGCTGTGTTCACTGTCTACCGGCAGTATATTAACATTCCTGCGCTCTGCCAGTGGCATAATGATATGCCCCGCTGTCACCAATGTCTCCTTATTGGCCAGGGCAATGTCCTTGCCGGCCTCTATGGCCGCAATGGTGGGTCTTATCCCGATCATTCCCACAATGCCCGTGACCAGCACTTCCATCTGCTCCACCGTAGACACTTCCAAAAGCCCTTCCATGCCGCTTACCACTTTTACCGGTAGATCCCTGATTCTTCCGCGCAGATCCTCTGCCGCCGCCTCAGACCACATAGCCGCTGCCACAGGTTTAAATTCCCTGATCTGCCTCTCCATCAGTTCCACATTGCTGCCCGCTGCCAGGGATACTACCTGTAAATCTTTTTCTTTTCTCACGATCTCCAGTGTCTGTGTTCCAATCGACCCTGTAGATCCCAGTATTCCTATTTTTTTCACATCAATCCTCCATGATTCCGCTCTGCGGAATCTCAAATCAATGCGGAGAATGCCGCATTTTAGGCATTCTCCTGTGTGAGAGGAAGTTGCAAAGCAACTTCTAGAACTTCTTGGCGTCCCGTCCAATGGCGGGACGTCTTTAGAAGTTCTTCTCACA
>CAYUKT010000072.1:0-5734 GCA_964445285.1 uncultured Bacteroides sp.
TTTTCTTGAAAGATGTGGAAAGGAAAGGATTCCGCTCGACTATATTGAGATAAATTTGTCAATGGTACAATGCATGCAGCAGGAGTTGGTCGAAAAAGTACAGTTTTATCTCAATAAATATAATTTAAAACCGGATCAGATAAATCTGGAAATTACAGAGACTGCTGCAAGTACAGCGCAGGATATCGTAGAGGATAATATACAAAAGCTCTCGAAGCAGGGAATTTCTTTTTCGCTGGATGATTATGGTACTGGCTATTCCAATATCAGTAGAATTATATCTCTCCCATTTCATATTGTTAAACTTGACAAGAGCCTTACAGACAAAGTAGAAGATCCTAAAATGAAAACCCTGCTAAAAAACACGATTTGTATGTTGAAGGAAATAGGAATGGAAATAGTTGTGGAAGGTGTGGAAACACAAGAGACTTTAGAACAGTTTGTGAATCTAAAATGTGATTTTATTCAGGGCTTTTATTTTTCAAAACCACTGCCGGAGCAGGCGTTTGTCGAGTTCATCCTAAAATCCGGCAGTCTTGCCTGCAATCATCAGAAATGCTGAGATATTATCTGTTTTGGCAATTATCCTGTTAAGCTTTGCGTTCCTGGCCTGCAGCAGGCACGGTATAACAGCCTTCAGGCTGCCATCGGCTTGCAGGCCGTACGCCATACCGCGGAAAAATGGCGGCTACAGCCGATTCCATTATCAGGATGGCATGTTTACCGCCAATGTCATATTACTGGGTGAAAAGTAAGAAAAAGTCCCTGCTTATCTGATCCCCAGCTCCGTATCAGACTCCGTGGTCCGGCTGTGAGTCTTGATATAATCCACAATCTCATCCAGTTTCGTAAACGCAAGTCCCACATAGCTGTCCGCGCATCCATAATAGAGCGCGATCTTACCACTCTCGGAATCATGAATAGTCGCGCAGGGGAAGCATACATTGGGCACAAATCCCCTCTCCTCATACCATTCTTCCGGTGTCAACAGGAAATTTTCGCACCGATACAATACCTTGGACGGATTGTCGATATCCAGGATTGCGCCGCCGATGGAGTACACCAACCCATTGCAGGTCCCTGACACACCATGATAGAACAAAAGCCACCCCTCTGTGGTCTCGATGGGCGCCGCACCGCCGCCGATTTTGACGGACTCCCACCACTCACTGCCTCTGCCCATCACATGTCTGTGTCTGCCCCAGTACACCATATCAGGACTTTCACTTAAGAAAATATCGCCGAAAGGTGTATGTCCGGAATCAGACGGACGGCTTAAAAGCATATACTTGCCGTTGATCTTTCTCGGAAACAGCACCGCGTTCCTATTGAAAGGTATAAACGGATTCTCAATCCTGGTAAAAGTCTTGAAATCCGTGGTCTTTGCCATACCGATGGATGCCCCATAAAAGTCCTGACACCAGATGATATAATAAGTATCTTCCACTTTCACCAGACGGGGATCATAGGCATAAATCGGCATAAAGTCATTGCCATCCTCATCCTTGAAAGGAATCTTCTCCGCCTCAAACTCCCAGTGGATCGCATCCTTACTGTGTCCCAGATAAATGTACGGTATGCCGTTTACTTGTTCCCCGCGGAACACCCCGATAAATGCATCTCCATAAGGCATCACCGCACTGTTAAAGATTCTGGCCACACCTTCCACCGGATTTCTGTCAATAATCGGATTCTCACTGTATCTCCAGATTGGAGCCCCCTTAAGCCCTTCCGGCTTCTCCTGCCAGGGTACGTTCTTCACCACCGGGCTGATCATCTTTACTTCACTCATTTTTTCCTCCATTCCGAAGCGCTTTACGCTTCCCTACTGTTTACTTAAAAATTCCAGGTTCTTCCGGATCAGATCACATCTTTGTGCCACGCACTCCACAGAACGGAGCGGATCCTTCGGCGTATTGAACACATAATCTATCAGTTTATCAATAGTCGTCACCGCCACATGCATCCTGGTATCGCTGGCTGCATAGTAAATATACACTTCCCCGTTATCTTTGGCGATCGCACCATTGGTGAATACCACATTGGACACATCGCCCACACGCTCCCAGTCCCTGGGCCCGATCAGCATACCGGAGGGCTCCGCGATCACTTTGGAAGGGTCGTTTAAATCCGTAGCAAAAGCATAGATCACATAGCGCAGACCTGCCGCCGTATTTCTCACACCGTGGGCAATATGAATCCAGCCTTTATCCGTCTTAATGGGTGGAGCGCCCGCGCCGTTTTTGGCCTCCGTAATGGTGTGGTATCTGCGGATGGATGTCATCTTCTCCTCATCCACCACCGCATGGGTGATATCCTCACAAAGCCCGAATCCTATGCCGCCGCCCGATCCTGTCTCAATAAAATCATCCATGGGTCTTGTATAGAAAGCATATTTGCCGTCTACGAATTCCGGATGCAGCACCACGTTTCTCTGCTGCGGGGAACGAAGGGTCACAAGATTAGGCAGACGCTCCCACTCTTTCAAATCCCTGGTCCTCACAATACCTGCTGCCGCCACAGCCGCCGACAGGTCGTTCACGGAAGTATCCTTGCTCTCGGAACAGAACACACCATAGATATAACCGTCCTCGTGTTTCGTCAGACGCATATCATAAACATTGGTCTCCTCCGGGCAGGTGTCCGGCAGAAGAATCGGATAATCCCAGAACTTAAATCCGTCAATCCCATTATCACTCTGTGCCACACCGAAGAAGGATTTCCTGTCATTGCCTTCAATACGGGCCACCAGATAGTATTTTCCGTTCAATTCAATCGCCCCGGAATTCATTACCGCATTGACACCCAGCCGCTCCATAAAATACGGATTGGTCTCAGGATTTAAGTCATACCGCCAATGCAGCGGAATATGCTCCCTTGTCAGCACGGGATACTGATACCTGTCATAAATCCCGTTGTAGCTGTCTGCTTTCACATTCTTTCTCTCGATCAGCCTGTTGTATTTCTCCAATTCCACATAATACTGTTGATGCAACATAGTCTCCTCCAATCACTTATTATTCCTTTGTTCACCCTCTGCCTATCATTACTAAACTCCCCTCTTTATAACCTCAAGACACATCCTTCCATTATGATAAGGACACTTCCAGGGCTCCACGATCGGCTTTCCGCTCACGGCTTCCCCCTCCTTATTCACATCCCAGAACCACTCGGAACCGGGCCTTTGATCTATCATATGCGCCTTGATAAACTCCCACTCCGCCTTGGCGGCGTCCAGATACTCCGTATGTTCCGGCGAAAGCTGATACCCGTTCAGGAAACCTACCAGAGCCTCCGCCTGTACCCACCAGATGCGGTTTTCATCCACTACACCTTTCTCACACTCATTGGCAAGTGATTTTCCGTCAAAGGCCGTCCGATACACTTGACCGGTTAAGTCAAGTATGATCGGCAGCATTTTATCTTCATATAGCTTCTCCCCTAACACATCTGTACCTCTGCGGATCAGCCAGGCCGTCTCGATATCATGGCCAAAGGAGTGTAAGTCCAGAATAGAATGCATTTCCCTGTCAAAGAATACTTCCTGTCTGTGCAGCTTCGGGTTATAAATCTTGTCTGCGATCGTGTCAAGAATCCATTCCAGTCTCTTCTTAACCTCGACATTGCCGCTTACCCGATACAACTCCGTGTAAGCCTCGAACACATGAAGCAATGTATTCATGGTCTTGTCTGCAATCACGCCGTTTTCGGAAAGTTTATCATTCTCTATCTCATGGAATTCCCTGTCGAAAGCTTCCTTATAACCGATCTCATCCATACAGCGGTTCTCGATGATATGGAAAAGTTCCATTGCAGTCGCAAGAGCGGCTTCGTCTTTTGACGCATCGTAATAGGAAGAGAGAGCATAGATGGAAAACGCCTGGTTATAAGTATGTTTGGTAGTATCCTCCGGTGTACCGTCATACCGAACCGACCAGTAGACACCGCCTTTCTCCTGATCTACACAGTATTTCTGCATAAATTCATATCCGTGCCTAGCTTCTTTGAGTAAAGACTCATCCTGCAGCTCCAGATAGGCGTTTGCAAAAAACCATGTGATACGGCTGTTTAAAATACACCCCTTCACAGCTTTCTCATCGACATGCAGGTCATGATCCATATACCCGTAGTATCCGCCGTTTGCATCGTCCCGCAGCCTTTTCCAAAATGGAATGATACACTCTGTCAAGTGCTTTTTAATCTCTTCTGTCATCATACTCTGTCTCCTCCCCGTTCCCTGTCAGCAGTTCAATTTCTATTATCTAGCATTCCGCTTACGCATAAAGCTGGCCTTGGTATCAGAAATTTCCCCGCTTATCCTAGGCCGCGAAGCGGATCTCGTAATTGAGCGCCGCCTATTTTTGATTAATTTTAACTTTATAATTAAATAAAATTAATCATTTTATACTTAAATTATAAAGTGTATTTTTATAATGTCAACAGGCTAAATCAGATTAAATACAAAAACAGCATCTTTACTCAAACGCAGTCTGATTTTTGTACAATTTTACTATAATGACGCAGGGGATGCCCTGACACTGGGCTATGAAAATACCAACCATTTCATTAATCTTTTTTAAGTAATACGACACCACACCACATACATACAAAGAAGCGCACCTGAATGGATGCGCCTCTTACTTAATCTTAGTCCATATTCCACTTTTCTGTCATCCTTTATCAGATTATCTTTCTGACACTGTCCTTATAGATGATCCTGCCGTCAATGATCGTCATGCCCTGTTTATAAGACTCCCCCAAAATTTTATGAATCAGTATTTTAATTGTCTGCCTGGCCATTTCCTTCATATCCACTTCATAAGTGGTGATCCTGACATCGCAGAGCCCCGGCGGCTGATAGTTGTCATAGCCTACCACGGAAATGTCCTGAGGCACCTGATAGCCTCTCTGTTCCAGTTCTTTCACCAGCATAGCCGCCGTCACATCATTGTTACAGACAAATGCCGTAGGCATTTGTCTTGGCATCTTCCAGTCGAATCCGGAATCCGACCTGCCCGTCTCCTGGTTCCTGTCATCAATGATCCAGTCTTTTCTCATTTCCACCCCATGTTCGTTCAGGGACTTTACATATCCAAAATACCGATCCGTTATGGAATCCGTAAAAAACACATTTCCCACAAAAGCAATGTCGCGATGCCCCATCTCAAAAAGATAATTGGTCATCCGGTACATCCCGAAATAACTATTGGAGATCACTGCATCATATACACCTTTGGCATCTGTAAAATCCAACAGGACATACGGCATATCCGTCTGTTCCAGCAGCTTATCCAGATACTCTTTGCCAAGCCTCCCTATGATGATCAGCCCCTCCGCCTTCTTCTCATGAAGCAGTCTGGGCATGACCAGGTTATCCTCATCTTCCGCTTTCAGCACCTCCAGCATGGTAAAACATCCCTTCTGCAGGGCAGCGGCAGCCACCTCCTGATATAGATTCCAATAAAAAGACTCATATTTCGCCAGAAAACGGTCCGATACGATCACGCCGAACGTATAGCTGACACTTGCTCCAGTACGTTCCCTGTAGAGGGCGGTGGCAGTCTTATAACCCATCTCCTCCGCTTTCTCCTTAATCTTAGCGCGAAGTTCCTCACTGACTCCCTTCTGATCTGACAATGCCTTAGACACTGTCACGGTGCTGACTCCCATCACTTTGGCAATATCCGCCATTTTTACCGCTTTAGCCATTTTAATTCACAACCTCATTAATTTT
>CAYUKT010000072.1:5744-9785 GCA_964445285.1 uncultured Bacteroides sp.
AATTGTCAATATATTTTATGCAAAACCGGCATATTGTTATAAATTGTTTGTTTTATTTGTAAAACTTGTATAAAAGTAAATTTGCTTAGCGGCCTCGGATTTGCGGTGCTCTCTGTCCGATTTCATCGGACGTTTGCTCTTCCGCCTTTGGCGGCTAACTCGCAAACCCGCACCTACGGTGCTCTTTGTCCGATTTCATCGGACGTTTGCTCGTTAACACCTTCAGAAAAACAAATGCCGCTTCGCGGCGCTTGTTTTTCTTAGAAGGTGTTAAATTGTGCCATATAGAGTTGGTAGTATGCGCCTTTTTGGGCCATTAGCTGAGCGGCGTTGCCTTCTTCGATGATTCTGCCGTCATCTACTACGAAGATGCGGTCCGCTTTCTGGATTGTGGACAGTCTGTGGGCTATTACGAATGATGTTCTGCCCGCCAGAAGATGTTCGATGCCATCCTGGACCAGCAGTTCCGTCTTTGTGTCAATGCTGGAGGTCGCTTCATCCAGAATCAGAATCTTCGGATCAGAAACCATCGTCCTGGCAAATGCCAGAAGCTGCTTCTGCCCTACGGACAGTCCTCCGCCTCGCTCTGATAATTCCGTATCATACCCTTTCTCCAGTTTCGTGATAAATTCATGGGCATTGACCGCTTTGGCCGCCGCCACGATCTCCTCATCCGTGGCATCCAGTCTGCCATAGCGGATATTATCCCGGATAGTCCCGGAAAACAAAAAGTTATCCTGTGTCATAATACCCATCTGCCGGCGCAGGCTCTCAATGGAAACCTGCTTCACATCATGCCCGTCAATCTTTACGGTACCGCCCTGCACATCATAGAAACGACTGACGAGATTGACGATCGTGGATTTGCCGGCGCCCGTAGGACCCACCAGGGCAATGGTCTCTCCCGGTTTGATTGCAAAGCTCACGTCATCCAGCACTTTGACTTTATCGTCATAGGAGAAATCCACATGAGAGAAGGTCACTTCCCCCACGATCTCCGGCATCTGTGTAACCTCCGCCGCATCCGCAATGGCTGGCGGCGTATCCAGAATCTCGAAGATACGCTCTGCTCCCGCAATATTCGTCACCAACTGGTTATAAAAGTTGCTAATGTTATGGATTGGCTGCCAGAACATATTCAAATAACTGGCAAAAGCAATAAAAATACCCACCGACACCTGATCCACCCCCAGAATCACAATCCCTGTAAAATACAGGAAAATGCAGCCGATTCCCCAGGAAAAATCAATCACGGAGCCGAAAGCATCACTCAGCCGCACCGCCGCAAAGAAAGACTGCCTATGCTCTGTGATCAGTTCATCAAAGGTATCTTCTGTCTCCCCCTGGGCATGAAAACTCTGAATAATCCGCATCCCGGCCATATCCTCATGGATAAAAGCATTTAAATTGGCCGATTTCTTACGAAAGGTCTGCCAGCGTGGATGAGCCTTGATTTCAATGTAACATGTCGCCACAGCCATAAAAGGCAAAGTCAATAAAGAAGCCAAAGCCAGTTGCGGATTCTTGCAGATCATGATCACGATCACGGCAATCACGGTAAGTCCATCCGGGATCAGGGTGGTCACGCAGTTGGACAGCACATCCTTCAGGGAATTGATATCCCCAATAATACGGGAAAGAATCTTGCCTGTGGGCCTGCTGTCAAAAAAATGAAAATCCAGTTTCTGAATATGGGTGTACAGTTCCTGCCGGATGGTCAGAAGAATCTGGTTGCAGACCTTCGCCATAATATACATACGCAGTTTTACTGTGGCTACCAGCACCAGATTGATCACAAGCGCGGTCACCAGCAGTCGATAAAGCCCTTTCAGGTCTTGTTGACCAATATGGTTATCTATTGCCGACTCCATGATCAGAGGATTGATCAGGCTCACTGTCACCCCATACCCCATGATCACAAGCACTAGGATAATCTGCCACTTGTAGGCAAACAGATAACTGAACAGCCGTTTTAAAGTCTGTACTTTACTTTTTTCTACACTCAGTTCATCATCTCTATACGAATTGAAGGCCATTACATCCTCCTTCCTGAGACAAATTTCCTTCTGCCTCTTCTCTTGTTTTTCTATTTTGACTACTATAGTCAGCATTATTTTCCGCGAAAATCATAGATTGTCCGGTACGATCTCCCAGCTCACTTATAGCCCTTTCCTTCCCGGAAACCGCCCCATACTGTGATTCATAAGTCTCATAATACAATCCCTTCTTTGCCAACAGTTCCTCGTGGGTGCCCCGCTCGGCGATGCTCCCGCCTTCCAGCACCAGGATTTCATCCGCATGCCGTACCGCACTGATCCTGTGGGCAATGATAATCTTGGTGGTGTGATCCAGCGTCCGCAAGGTCTGCTGGATCATCTGTTCCGTCTCCATGTCCAGGGCGGATGTGGAATCGTCCAGCACCAGGATCGGATCGCGCTTGGCCAAAGCCCTGGCTATGCTGATCCGCTGCTTCTGTCCGCCGGAGAGACCTACGCCCCGCTCACCAATGACCGTATCATACTGTTCTTCCATGCGCTCAATAAACTCGCTTGCCTGGGCATCCGTGGAAGCCTTCCGCACGGTCCGGAAATCCAGATAGTATCTCTTTCCTAACTTAATATTCTCATTGATGGTATCCGAAAACAGGAACACATCCTGCATCACATAACTCACGCTGGTACGAAGCTGCTCTAAGGACAGCTTGCGGATATCCACATCATCCAGATAGATTGCCCCGTCCGTGGCATCATACATCCTCTGAAGCAGCTGGATAATGGAAGTCTTGCCCGCGCCTGTGGTCCCCATAATGCCAAGCGTCTTACCAGCCTCGACCGTAAAGGAGATATCATGCAGGATCTCATGTTGATCCGCTTTGTGGAAGGAAACATGGTCAAAACATACTTTGCCCTGTACTTTTTCTATCTTGACCGGATCAGTCACTTCGTTGACAGTCGGTTTTTCCTCATATATTTTCTTAATCTTCCTATTGGAAGCCACCGCCGAAGAAAAACTGTTAGTCAGCCACCCCAGCATCTCCATGGGCCATACAATGTTCATGGAATACTCCACGAATGCAGTCATCTGCCCCAGGGACATCTCTCCATTTATCACAAACCTTCCGCCGACCAATATAGTCAATAGCGGCAATACTTTCGATACCACAGTAAAAAACGGATAATAGCGGACAAATACCTTCGACTGCGCCATATTCAAATCATAGTAACGCTTATTGTGGGAGAGGAACTTTTCAATCTCAAACACTTCCCTGGCAAAGGCCTTCACGGTGCGCACACCCGCCAGATTCTCCTCCGCCACGGTATTTAAGGCCGCGTTCTCCTCGCTGATCTCCTCATAGACAGCCCCCAGCTTCCGCTCCATGATAACGGCGATGGAACCGCACAGCAGCATGGCCGCCGTAGGAATCAATGCCAGTTTCCAATTGAGCATATACATACAGACCAGAATAATTCCCGTATGATAAAACACCTCAATCAGAAGCATCCCCACATATCCCACCGCATCCCAGATATGGTCGATGTCCTCTTTCACCCTGGCCATCAGTTCTCCCGTATTCGTCCGGTCAAAAAAGTCTGCACTCAAGGACTGGATATACCGGAACAGATCTCGCCGCATATCGCCCGAAATCCTGGCCCCGTTCTTGTCGAAAGTGTATTCCTTCAGATACTGAAAGATACAGCGGCCAAGCCCGATTCCCAAAAATCCCAGAAGCAGGAATTTCAGCTCGCCCATATTGCCGCCCACGATCACGTCATCCACCACCCTGGCAGTCAGCCGCGGTGCCAGCATATCAAGGGTTACCGCAATCAGGAGCGATGCTATCGCCCCCAAATAGGAGAATTTATAATCCCATATATAACTCGATATTTTTTTCATAATATTTTGCCCCCTCTGTGAAATTTCCCGTGAACTCTTCTTTCTCTCCCTGGCATCAGCAGACTCGTAAGACTTCGTCTGCTGATGCGCGTAATCGAGTAGGAGGGGGATTTGAGTAATCCCCCGACCTCTCACACCACCGTGCGT
>CAYUKT010000073.1:0-9778 GCA_964445285.1 uncultured Bacteroides sp.
GGAGAGCGATACGTTCGCAACGTATAGGTCACGAGTTCGAGTCTCGCTATCTCCAGTCTGGAAGCATAGCTCAGCCGGGATGAGCGTTCGCCTCACACGCGAGAGGTCATGGGTTCGAGCCCCATTGCTTCCACTAAGAAAAGAAGTCGGAATGATAGGTACATTCTGGCTTCTTTTTGAAAATATACAGCAGAAAATAATATGGGTATGAGTGAGAGGCGGTAAGACGGACGTGCCTCTTCTCATAGATGTTTGGGAATGGAGATTGATATGAACAGCAAGCGAAAACAGGTGATAAAAGAATATGTCCTGATAACTATTGCCGTGATCCTGATGGATATCGGCATCTATGTGTTTAAATTCCCCAACAATTTTTCTTTTGGCGGCGTATCCGGTCTGGCAGTGGTGATCACTCATTTTGTACCTTTTACGGCCTCCCAGATTAATCTGGCCATCAATATGTTGCTGCTGGTATTTGGATTTATGTTCTTAGGCAAGAATTTCGGGGTAAAGACGGCATATGTGACGATCTTATCCTCTGTGCTGTTAAATATCATGGAAGCAGCTTTTCCGATGCATGCACCGCTTACCAATGAGATGATGCTGGAATTGTTTTATGCGATCGCCCTGCCTGCTCTTGCTTCGGCCATTCTTTTTTATGAGAATGCTTCCGGCGGCGGGACGGATATCATAGCCATGGTGCTTCGGAAGTATTCCACAATGAATATTTCCTCGGCCCTTCTGGCGGTGGATGCGATCATTGTGTTTGTGGCGTATTTTGTGTTCGATACGAGAACGGGACTGTTTTCCATCTGCGGTCTGATGGCTAAGACGCTTTTGATCGATAAGGCGATCGAGCACATGAAGCTGAGCAAGTATTTTACGATCATATGCAGTAAGCCGGAACCAATCTGTGATTATATTATGAAAGAATTGAAGCGCAGTGCCACAGTATATCATGCGGAGGGCGCTTATACGCATAAGGGCAAGGTCGTGATCCTGACGGTCATGGATCCCAAGCAGGCCGTACTTTTGGAGCGGTATATTCAGACAATAGAGCCGGATTCTTTCCTCATGGTGACCAAGAGCAGTGAGATTATGGGAAAAGGATTCCGTGGATATATCTAGTTATAGAAGGATAAGGATAAACATATGGCATCTCATGTGAAAAATATGACCGAGGGAAAGCCGGCAAGATTATTGCTGACTTTTTCTCTTTCTCTGGTAGCGGGAAATGTGTTCCAGCAGCTCTATACCGTGGTGGATACCATGGTGGTGGGAAAATATCTCGGCGTCAATGCCCTGGCTGCGGTGGGGGCATCGGACTGGCTGAACTGGTTGATGCTGGGTGTGATCCAGGGACTGACGCAGGGATTTGGGATCAAGATGGCACAGGAGTTTGGGGCTGGCCGGGAGGACGAGCTGAGAAAGAGTGTGGGAAGCTCGGTGGTTCTTTCGCTGTTGTCTATGGCGGTCCTGATGACTTTGGGGCAGCTGATTGCCAGACCGGTTCTGATGCTTTTACAGACACCTGCGGAGATTATGGAGTATACCCTGTTGTATCTGCGGATCATGTTTGCCGGGGTCCCGATCGTGATGCTCTATAACCTGCTGGCTTGTATCCTGCGCTCCCTGGGGGACAGCAGGACGCCGCTAAATGCGATGATCGTGGCATCATTGACCAATATAATCCTGGATTATCTGTTTGTGATGGGACTGGAATGGGGGATTGCCGGAGCGGCGATAGCAACCTTGATCGCGCAGGCAGTATCCAGCGCTTTTTGTTTCTGGCATATCAGGAAGATTGCTTTTCTTAAGATAGCGAAAGAGGATTTGCGGCTGCAGAAAGACCGCACCATCCGGCTTTTCCTGCTGGGGCTTCCTATGGCATTCCAGAACGGTATCATTGCCATCGGCGGCATGATCGTACAGTTTGTGGTGAACAGTTACGGCGTTATTTTTATTGCCGGTTTTACGGCGACAAATAAGCTTTATGGATTGTTGGAGATTGCGGCTACTTCTTATGGGTATGCGATGGTGACCTATGTGGGGCAGAATCTGGGCGCCGGTAAGCTGGAACGGATCCGCAGCGGTATGCGCTCGGCCCTGGGGATTGCAATGGCTACTTCTGTCGTCATCGCCCTGATCATGCTGGTGCTGGGGAAATATATTCTGGGTCTTTTTATCTCCGGTACGCCGGAGGTCGTGGAGCAGACAATGCAGATCGCCTATTTCTATCTGGCAGTCATGAGTTTCAGCCTGCCTATTCTGTATGTCCTGCATGTGACCCGCTCTGCGATTCAGGGTATGGGTAATACGGTATTGCCCATGTTGTCCGGTGTGGCGGAATTTATGATGCGGACGCTGTCGGTGATCTTTCTGCCAATGCTCATGGGGGAAACCGGAATCTTCTTTGCGGAGACTACGGCCTGGCTGGGCGCGGATGCGGTGTTGATTACAAGCTATTTCGCGGTGATGAAAAAACTCATGTCCACCCACCGTCCAGCGTGATGACCTGTCCGGTCAGATACTCCGGCCCATTGAGGATAGAAAGCAGCAGTTTGGCGGCTTCTTCTGGTTGACCAAAACGGTCAGCCGGTATTTCCTCCCGGAGCATTGCCCGGTCTTCTTCAGAAAAGCACCGATTCATGTCCGTGTCAATCACGCCGCAGGCGATAGCGTTCACCTGAATGTTACTGGGAGCCAGTTCTTTGGCCAGAGCCCGGGTGAAGGCGTCCACCCCGCCTTTGGAAGCGGAGTAAGCGACTTCCGTGGAGGCGCCTACACGGCCCCAGACGGAAGAAATATTGATGATCTTGCCGGCGTGGCGGCGCAGCATCAGGGGAATAGCCTGGCGGCAGCAGTAAAACAGGGAGTCCAGATTGACATGCATGACCTCCTGCCACGCTTCTACGGACATCTCATGCAATAGTCCCACATAGGAGATACCAGCGTTGTTGACTAATAGGGTCAAATCTTTGATTTCCGAAAACACTCGTGTCACATCTTCCGGGTTACCCATATCTGCTGCGATAGCCTTACAGGGTACTTGGTAGGCTTTTGACAGCCTTTTTGACACATCTGTCAGCATATCGCCGGAGCGCCGGCAGGTGAGATAGAGACTATAGCCCGCTTGGGCCAGCTCCTCTGCGATGGCAAGCCCAATTCCCCGGGAAGCTCCCGTGACCAGTGCGATTTTGGACTCGGAGAATTGGGCGTTTTTACTTTCTGTCATAGAAGAATTGATTGGCATAGTTTAGTTATCCTTTCCGTATCTGGTATTCTCTCAAGGCGGACTTATTATCAGCTTTTTTTGACAAACTTGTCTCACAGGAATTATACTACAGATAAAATGAAAGAAAAAGCCAATACTATTTTTATGCCAAAACGAGCAGAGCCCGTTTGTGAGATCCGTTTCGCGGACTCGGATATCCGAAGGAGTTCTTAGATATCAGGAAAACAATAACAATGGAGGAGAATCATGTACGATCTAATCATTATCGGCGCCGGTCCGGCCGGTTTATCTGCAGCCGTTTACGGCAGACGGGCGGGGCTTGATCTCGCGGTGATAGAACAGACACCCATGAGCGGCGGACAGGTGTTGAATACGTATGAAGTGGATAATTACCTGGGGATGCCGGGGATAAACGGCTTTGACCTGGGTATGAAGTTCCGGGAGCATACGGATAAAATGGATGTAAACTTCTTAAAGGAAAGAGTCACGGCCATCCAGGATAATGGACAGTCTAAGACAGTGGAGACTGCTTCAGGTGCTTCCTATGAAGCAAGGAGCCTGATTCTGGCCACCGGGGCGGAGCATGCGCTTTTACAGGTGCCGGGAGAGACGGAGTGGAAAGGAAGGGGAGTATCCTACTGTGCTACCTGTGACGGCGCTTTTTTCAAAGGAAGGGATGTTGCCGTGGTGGGCGGCGGCGATGTGGCGGTGGAGGATGCGGTCTATCTTGCGAGAATGTGCCGCAAGGTGTATCTGATCCACAGACGGGACAGCCTGCGGGCTGCGAAGATCCTGCAGGAGAAACTCTTTGCCTGTGAAAATGTGGATGTGCTCTGGAATTGTACGGTTTCGAAGATTTACGGCGGCGATCTGGTGGAGGGGGTGACGCTTCATCAAAAGCAGGAGAATGTGGAGAAAGAACTTGCCGTGGAAGGTATCTTTATTGCGGTGGGGATGCATCCTTGCACGGAGGCTTTTGCCGGTGTCGTATCCTGTGACGAGAAAGGGTATCTGATCGCAGGGGAGGACTGTGCCACCAATATTCCCGGCGTTTTTGCGGCAGGGGATATCCGTACCAAATCCCTGCGGCAGATTGTGACTGCGGTGGCGGACGGGGCCTGTGCGGTCACATCGGTGGAGAGATATCTCACGGGAATGTGACAGTGACATGGGAAGCTGCAGTTATGGGACAGGCGGCGGTAAGAAAATGCTGCGCCGGCAGCTGAAATATGACGGCAGATGTTGGATCGTGTAACAACTGCAGGGGAGATGTTGCGGAAATGTTACAATGCAATCTGTATGGAAATGATGGTAAATTGACATAAGAATAGGGCGGACTGGGAATAAAGTACCGGCTTTTTTGTGAAAAACCACAATAAATTGCGTAATTCCTCAGGATTTGATGGTAGATGATGTGGTTGACAAAAGATATAGGCAATGCTATATTATACTCAGATGTAACAATTTTGTAACAAATGAGGTGTTTTTTATGAAGAAAAACAACGTAAAAATAGCAGCCTGTGCAATGGCAGCAGTGATGTCCTTTAGCGGGGCAGGATTGGAAGCGAGTGCATCCGGTAACGTGGCAAGCGTCCTGCCATCGGCCGGCATAGATTTCTCCATACAGGATTCTGAGAAGACAACATCGCTCTCCACACTGCAGGAAGAATCGGATAAGGAAGTAGCGGAGCAAGAAAAGAAGAAACAGGAAGCCAACAAGTCCACCGGTGTTACTGTAGGGAATACCAGAGTGGGAGGCTATGCTGATCTTGCCAGTGCCTCAGATACGATCAGCAAGACATCCAGAAAAAAGATTGAGGATACCATCGTTGTCAGCGAAGGTTATACCAAAGACCTGAGAGAGGCAGCGGGCAGCGGCTTGTCGGAGGAAGAAGAAGGCTTCAAGAATCTGGTAATTGCCAAAGTAAATGATTATGTGAATGTGAGAAATATGCCCAGTGAGGAAGGCGAGATCGTAGGTAAGCTTTACAACAAATCCGTAGGATCCTTTATCGAGGAAGAGGACGGCTGGTATAAGATCAGTTCCGGTTCCGTGGAAGGCTATGTCAAAGGAGAGTTCTGTGTGACAGGGGATGATGCCGTTGATTATGCCAAGGAAGTGGGAACCCGTATCGCAACAGTTACGACCACCACTTTGAAAGTACGGGAAAAGCCCGGTTTGGAAGAGACAGTGCTTGGTCTGGTGCCGATCGAGGATGAACTGATCGTTACCGAAGAGCTGGACGGCTGGGTGAAGGTTAATATCGAGGAAGGTGACGGTTACGTATCCATGGATTATGTGACACTGTCAACGGAATTTGTCAAAGCAGAATCCATAGAGGAAGAGAAGGCCAGACTTGCCAAGGAAGAAGAGGCAAGAAAGGCAGCCAAGGAAGCGGCGAAGAAGAAGACGCAGGAGAATGCATCTTCCAGTAAGAAGACTACCACGGACGGCGGCAAGACCTACGCGAACCCGACAGGAAGTTCCGGTTCCGATGTGGCACAGTTTGCTTTACAGTTCGTAGGAAATCCTTATGTGTACGGCGGAACCAGCCTGACCAACGGCGCCGACTGTTCCGGATTTGTCATGAGTGTGTATAAGAACTTTGGTGTAAACCTGCCGCACTCTTCCGCAGCAGACAGAAGTGTAGGCGCATCCGTTAACGGATTGGAGAATGCACAGCCCGGCGATGTTATCTGTTATTCCGGACACGTGGGAATTTATATCGGCAACGGACAGATCGTTCATGCATCAACATCCAAAACGGGTATTATCGTGTCCAATGCAAGCTATCGTTCCATTCTTTCCATCAGACGAATCATCTAAGGGTTTGCCTGAAGGACAGGAATATCTGACAGAAAGTAAGATGAATAAGACGGGAGACGGCCAGGAATGGCCGTCTCTATTTGTTATGTTGTCGATTCTTTACGTTTGGTAAATTTTTGCCCTTTGTGGATTTTTTCCTGAGAGGGCTTGCAATAAAGTTCGTTTGTGTATCTTGAACAAAAAAATAGGAATCAGCAGATTATCAGAAAGATTGTCCAATATAGTTATACACAATGAAAAAGCGGGTATTTAGCGGAAAATGGATTTATACACGGATTTATCCACATTATCCACATGATTTTGACCGAAACGATCGTAGTGGTTATGGTAACCATTAGAACGGATGTTTTGTGTAGTTGTGATAAAAGACTGGTAAATTGTTGCAATAGTAGGAGAGGATATGCTATACTAAGACAAGACATACACAATAATCCAATGAAGGGGATGAGTGACATGAAGTTTATAATTATTGGTAAGAACATTGAGGTAACAGAAGGGTTAAGGGCAGCGGTAGAGGACAAGATTGGTAAGCTGGAGAAGTTTTTTACCGAGGAGACAGAAGTACATGTTACGCTGAGCGTTGAGAAAGACAGACAGAAAATAGAGGTAACGATTCCGGTTAAGGGCAATATTATTCGTTCCGAGCAGGTCAGCAGCGACATGTATGTATCAATTGATCTTGTGGAGGAGATCATCGAGAGACAGCTTAAGAAATACAAGAATAAACTGGTGGACAAGAAGCAGGGGGCATCCTACTTCCGTCAGGAGTTCATCGAGAGGGAGTACATGGATGATGAGGAAGTGCAGATCATCCGTACCAAGAAGTTTGATATCAAGCCCATGTATCCGGAAGATGCCTGCATACAGATGGAGCTTTTAGGGCATAACTTCTTCGTCTTCTGCAATGCGGAGACCGATCAGGTGAACGTGGTATATAAGAGAAAGGGCAATACCTACGGACTGATAGAACCCGAAGTGTAGTGCCGGATCATGATGGAACAGAAAGTATGGCAGGGAGTAGCGGACGCAGCTTCCTGCCTGCTCTTTTAGGCCAGCTGCCGCAGCAGGCGCATCTTGACACAGTGGTTCTGTACGTCAATCTCCGCTTTATCTATCATCATACCTACCAGCAAAAGCTGGCTGCTCTCGCCGGGATCGCCGCTGCCGGCCAGTTCCCAGTAGATGTCTTCCATGCCATCGTTTTTTTGACCGTTCAGATATTGATCCAGGTGGGAGAGTTTATCTGCGTAGGCCGGATCAAAATCCGCTTCCACGCAAATCAACACCTGGTCTTTACTGCGTTCTATTCGGGTATCGATATACGTGGCTTCCAGCGTAAAGAAAAACATGGTCATTTCTTCTACAATCTTGGCGGTCTTTTTTTCTTCATGTGTCATAACAGTACTCCTGCCTTTCTTTTAGCGCTTGTTTCTCTTATCTTTTTTTATTTTGTAACCCTTGATAAAACTTTCCAGGGCCGGTACCAGCACGATAGCCACCAGTCCGGTGCTGAATCCACTGTTATACAGGTTCAGCCCGCCATAGAGGGCTGAGGTGCACATCACCACCGCTGCATGCAGCATGCCGGCAATGAGACCGGCCAGGATACCGAACTGTCCGGCGATCGGGGAGAGTCCGGCGGCAAAGACAGCTCCCATCTGTATCCCTGGTGTGGTGGGCAGTGTGTGATTTAAAAAGGTGGAAAGATATACACCAAACAGTACCGGCAGGTAATTGCGCACATGGACGCCGAAAGCAGCAAAACCAAATACTGTGAGGATGCCGCCGATCACCGGTCCGGCCAGATCCCCGCCTATCAGAAGAATATAAGTGGTGCAGACACAGCCAACGATTCCCATATTGAGCAGGGTGGTCCCGGCGCCGTCCATCATGACAAAATCCGCCACCGCCCGGCCGGGATGTTTCATCAGGGAAAGGAGCGGCTTTAGCGCCCCCTGGTTGATAAACAGACCATAGAGAAAAGTTATAGCGAAGTAGGCGTACAGGCCTGCCGCAAGCCAGAAGGGCTGTCCGTAACGCCAGATAAATACGCTATTTCCCTGTAAATCAAAGGACTGCAGGATACATACCATCACGAAGGCCAGGAGGCCGCCGGCAAACCCCATATTAAATAGGTTATATCCCATGTGCATGGAGGCCGTATGTACGGAGAGGGGCGGAAGCACAAATCCCATGAAGATACCCACTGCCACAGCACACAGCAGATTGATCCAAAAGCCGAAGGGCAGCAGGTACACTAACTCCGTTACCATTGGCGCCAGGCAGGAGCCAAAGAGCGCAGTATAGATATAACGGTTCATACCCGCATTGTGAAATCTGGCGTACAGCCAGGTGCCTAACAGCATAGGAAGCACGTTGATGGGATTTTTGCCAAAAAGGGCAAACCCTGCATTGATAAAAAGGACTGCCATGGTGAAGCCTGTGAAGGGTATTTTCAGACGTCTGATCAGGAGGATGGCCAGGCCCATCACCAGTCCGGCATTGAAGAAGGCGGCGCCGAATCCGGCCAGTTCAAAGTAGTCAGTGACCAGCGCGTCCCTGGTGAGGACGATGATGAGCATGCCCTTTGCGATCTCTCGCGGTGATGCCAGGATCAAGGCGGTTATCATGAAAAGAATCACGGTGAAGATACAGAATAGAAGCAGTTCCCTGTCTTTAAGTATTTCCCTGATCCTTTTGGTCATACGCATTCCCTCCTGATGATGAATTTAAATTTGCACAGTGCGCTCGAAATTCTTTCGTCCGCAGGCGGTCGAAAACCTTTCTCCCGCAGTGCGCTCGAAAAACCTTTGGTTTTCCTCGCTCACGGGCTTCGCCCTATCAAATCCTGCACAGATAAATCCGCCTGCAAGCAGTCGGTTTATCTCTGCCGGATTTGGCACTGCTCATTGCCATCGTGGACATTATACCATACCTGGTAAACATATCTCCACCCTTCTATTCATATATTATTTACGATAAAGCGGATGAGTGCGGCGCATGATGATAAAAAGGAACAAACGGGTTCAGGACAACAGAGGAAAGAGAAGGGATGGCGCGGGTGGTTTTTCTAAGACGGTGATAAGGATTGAGCTGATCCTCCTGCTGGCCCTTGTCAGTGTGTGTATTGGCAGGGAACTGCTTTCAAGGCGGCAGGAGTCTTCTTTACAGGGGGAAGATATGGACTGGACTTCGGAAGACGGGCAGGCCATCGAGGTGACGGCGGACGGGAATTATATCAAGTGGGTGGAATTTCATGTGACCTGTGAAGCCATGGCGGCGGCCTATGATCTGGATGTGGAGACTTACAAGGATAAGATACATCTTAACTGGATCGAACTGCTGGCCTATGCGGGAGCGAAGAATGGCGGTAAGTTTGATAAAAACAGTGTGCGGGAGATCCGGAAAGCCGCGGAGAAACTGCGAAACGAGGAGACTACCATGGAGGAACTGACCGAAGATATGGAATATTACGACTATTATCTGGAAGCGTACACCGCGGTCCTCGGCGGGATGGTGGGGGAGTTTGCCCTTTCTGAGGCGGAAGGGAAGCTGGAAGATGCACAGACGTGGCATCGTTACTATGGATTGAAGGCTTTTTCGCCTATTGCTGCGGGTTTTGATTACAGCCACTATGATGACTTTGGCTCCTCCCGCAGCTATGGTTACAGAAGACCCCATCTGGGGCATGACATGATGGGAATGATTGGTACGCC
>CAYUKT010000074.1:0-2638 GCA_964445285.1 uncultured Bacteroides sp.
CCAAGTCCCTGGGTTGCATTACCCTGCGGATCTAAGTCTACTAACAAAACTTTATTCCCCTTGTTCACTAATCCAATCCCTAAATTAATTGCGGTCGTAGTCTTTCCTACACCACCCTTTTGATTTGCAATCGCAATAATTGTACCCATATTAATTTCCTCCAAAAATTAATCTTTCTTATTTGTTATCCGATTTTTTTATTGTTTTTTCTCTTACTTTCTTATCTAACCTTTTCCTCTTTTCCATAATTGTAAAAGGTGGATCATCCCTGATAGCGTTAATGATTGCCATAATGCTACCCGGAATACACAAAAGTATAAGTACTATCTTTGCTACCATGCCATCGTTCACCTCCTTCCTCGAAAGTTCCCATTCAAAACTTCCATTATTCGTGATATACTATGTCTGTCCAACCAAAAGGACAAAAAGGAACCGCATTTCTACGATTCTTAAATGGACTTTTCAACATAAAAAAAGGAACCATTTACATGATTCCTCTCTTAGATATTAGTTTGTCCCTTTCCTCAATATTTTATGTTGTTAATATAACAGTGTAGCAGAACAGAAAGCACGGAGCACTTATGACAACATTCTTCGCCTGGTACACGATCCGGATGTCTGTGAACCAATTAAATTCCTGCGGATGCGCGAAATTGTTCATTTTCAGAGGTTCGGTGAAGCCTTAAGAATTGTTCAAGATAGGCTGAATGAAAAGAACTTCTATGCATTTAATCCAGGATTTGACTGCTGTGAAGGAAATATAAAGTAAATACTGACATCTGATAATCCTTAAAAAGAGTGGTTCCATGAAACAATGATATTACATGAAATCACTCTTTCTCTCTGCTTTCATCATCCGAAAATCTGTTGATCCCGGGCAATTTGACGTTTGTCTGGAGGCTTCGCAGGGCAGGCGGATGACATTTTAATCTTCTATGCCCGTACCAGTCCCCAGAATTTTGCAATCTCCACCGGTTTGGAATAATAATACCCCTGAAACCAGGTCGCCTGGTATAGCCGCAGATAATCCTGCAGTTCTTCTGTCTCTACGCCTTCCAGACAAGTGCTCATGCCGCAGCTATTGGCAAAATCCACAATGGATCTGACCATAGCCTGCTTTTTAGCATCTTCGGTAATCCCGCGGATAAAACTCATATCCAGCTTGATCTCATCTAACGAGGCATGCAGCACGATGCCGGAAGAGGCGCTTCCGGTTCCATAATCATCCATGGCCATTCGGATGCCATAACTTTGAAAAAATTCCACTTCCCTTTTAATCACTTCCAAAGGCATGTCCCGGCATCGTTCCGTTAATTCCAGACATAAATGACTGGCGGGAAATGATGTCTGCTCCAGAATATGCAGCACTTCCCCACGAAACTCTTCCCGTTCCATCTGCCTGGCTGACACATTGACATTGATCACAAACTCCGGCAGGACCTTTAATAATCCTACGGTCTCCTGCAAAGCAGTCTGCAGCACATAATTGCCAAGGTCATACATGGCAGGATCGGTCTCCATCCACTCAATGAACCGGCCCGGCGGTACGATTCCATAAGGTTCCCGGCGCCATCTTACCAGCGCTTCCGCACCTACGATACGTCCCGTTCTGGAAGCCACAATGGGCTGGTATTCCACATAGAATCCCTCACAGCCTTCCCGTACTGACTGGTGAATCACTTTCATCAATTCCAGATCCACATTATTAGAGGTACACACCTCGTCATTAAAAATAATCAGTTTTCCCTGATGCTCCGTCTCCGAATGACCTAAGGCATAGGCCGCTTTGGAACTGAGAGAATCCGCATCGCCGTCATATTGTTCAATCAAGACCGCTCCTGCGCATATTTTCAGCGAAATCTTTCTATTATTTACATGAATTCCCCCTGCAAGTTTTTCCCGGATTGTCTGTTCAAAGTATAACAGCTTCTCTCTGCCCGCATTTCGCAGGATAAATCCGAACTTGGGGCCGTCAAGTCGGTAGACCGCACTGTTCTCATCCATCATATAAATGAACTGCAGTGCCGTTTCTTTGAGAAGCTGATTTGTAAAATCACTGCCATAAATGATATTCAGATTATTAAACCGCTCCAGCTTGATCATCAGCACGGCAAAAGGCTGTCGCTTTTCAATCTCCATCTGGAGATCTGTAGAAAACCTGGCCTGAGAATATAAATCCGTGAGGGCATCGATTCTCGGCAGAACATTCTCGTTATGCAGTAGGATCAACAGATATTTCTCCGAATGATCCTCATCTGTCACAATATCCGTATGGAAACTGAACATATGATATTCTCCAGAAATGCCCTTCATCCGGATGCATAACTCCCTGTCCAGATTCTTTCCCGCTATCCTCTCCGGAATACCCTCTTCATATTCCCATAGATCATCCGGATGAATCAATTCCCGCATGACCTCATAATGATCTGTAACAAGCGTATCCCGAAGTCCAAAATAGACTTTCATGGTCTCCGAAAACCATGCCCTTTCCTGCCCCAATTGCAGAATATAGATATAGGTATCTTCCGCCAGTCTGTTCACCTTATTCAATACGGAATCTATGTAGCTTTCGTTGTCATGCCAAAAACCCTGATTTTTCATATGTGTACCCCTGAAATCCTTTTTAGACACCCCTATA
>CAYUKT010000074.1:2738-5348 GCA_964445285.1 uncultured Bacteroides sp.
TTTTTCCCAAACCACATCACTGACAGAAGGCTGTATCTGGAAACAAATCATCGCCTTTGCGCTCCCGCTTTTTGTAGGCAATCTTTTTCAACAGTTATACAATACCGCTGACTCCCTGATCGTAGGAAATTTTCTGGGCAGTAACGCGCTGGCCGCAGTCTCCTCCTCCGGGAATCTCATTTTTCTTATGGTGGGATTTTTTCAGGGTATCTCCGTGGGCGCCGGTGTGGTGATCTCAAAATATTATGGCGCTAAAGATTATCAGGAAGTGAAAAAGGCTGTGCATACCACAGTGGCTTTCGGTCTGGCCGCCGGAATTTTCCTGACCATATTCGGGACGCTTATGACCTCCCGTATCCTCATATGGATGGGCACGCCTACGGATGTGCTGCCGGAGTCTGCCGTTTATTTCAGGATTTATTTCATGGGTTCTTTGTCCTTTGTCATGTACAATGTCTTTGTAGGAATCCTGCAATCCATTGGTGACAGCCGCCATCCGCTGATCTATCTGGTGATATCTTCTATCATCAACATCCTGCTGGATCTTTTGTTTGTGGCTGTGCTGGGAATGGGCGTGGGCTCTGCCGCTGCCGCCACAATCCTCTCACAGTTTTTCAGTGCCTTTTTATGTCTATACCGCCTCACCTGTAAAAGCCCGGAAGAATATCGTGTCTGCATAAGGCAGATTCGGTTTGACCTGCCAATGCTTAGGCAGATCATCTCTAACGGTCTGCCCGCAGGCTTCCAGAATTCCATCATTTCCTTTGCCAATGTAATCGTACAGTCGAATATTAATAAGTTTGGCAAAATGGCTGTCGCCGGAAGCGGTGCCTATTCCAAGATAGAAGGTTTCGGCTTTCTGCCCATCACCTGTTTTGCTATGGCGCTCACCACTTTCATCAGTCAGAATCTGGGCGCCAAACAATACGACCGGGCCAAAAAGGGAGCCCGGTTCGGTATTCTCTGTTCTGTTATTATGGCGGAACTTGTGGGTATTTTTATCTACTTCACCATACCGGCGCTGATCGCCGCTTTCAACCGCACCCCGGAAGTGATCGCCTACGGCACCACCCATGCCCGGATCACGACACTTTTCTATTTCCTGCTCTCTTTCTCACACTGTATTGCCGGGATTCTAAGGGGTGCCGGAAAAGTCGCCGTGCCCATGCTCACCATGCTCTGTTTCTGGTGTATCGTCAGGGTGAGTTATATCACTATCATTATACATTTTGTCCCGGTGATCAAAGTGATTTTCTGGGCCTATCCGCTGACCTGGAGCTTGAGCTCCATTGTTTTTCTTATCTACTTTTTAAAGGCCGACTGGGTACATGGTTTTGAAAAGTAAAAGACCCCGCCGCAACAGCTCTGCTTCACGGATTAATTTACAAGCCATGGACTGAGATACTGCTCCTCCACCGGCCAGGGATAAACTTCCGGGCTGGCCCTGAATTGGTTGGGATGAGAACTCGTAACTTGAATGGAAAAGCGATATGATCTGCCTGGCTCATTTACAAATTCTCCGCGAACCCGGATACCGGCCCATCCTTTCGCAAGCATATCTTCCTTGGAAACAATATTGCTCATGATATATTCTCCGGTCTCATCATAGACAAAAACCTCAAAAGAATCCCTATCATCATAGTCATCCCAATTGCTGAAAGAGGCAAAATACAATCTGGCATCTATTTCTTCATCCTCTCTCATGATCCAGGAAAGATTCTCCGGTGCCGGCAGTCTGGGTGCATCCGCACCCGTATATTCAAATGCATCTGACAGTACATAAGGACTGTCAGCATAAGTGATACCATCTCCTACGGCTCGTACCGCAAAATAATAATAGCCATTATCCCAAAATTCACAGGAGAGGTTCAGATCAAAAAACTCGGCATCACCCACATTACCTCTCATTTTGCTTTCTTTGCCCCACTCACTCTGCTCAAGGTCAGGTACTACAGGAGTATCACATCGATACAATCTCCAATCGTAATCCACATCACTGCCCTCACCCGATTCCGGCACATTCCCCCATACAGCAATACCGGTATCTCCATCCCAATGCGGATTGGCAGGTGCGGGAAGTACCACCAGACCTGTATTCCCGGACTGTACGGATTCCTCAGAATTTCCCCTAAAGAGCATAACACCTCCCATCATGATACACAAAAATATCACTGCCACACCCCACAGCAGATTCCTATCCCTATGAAAAAAAGCTTGTTCCACCTGACAAACGGACTGATACCGTTTATCCGGATCAAGATTGGTACATTTGTCCAAAATCCTTTTATATCGTGTTTTCCGGACATTTCCTTCTAAAATCTGCTCCAGGGTAACGCCAAGCGCATAGATATCCGTCCTCTCATCGGTCTGGGAAAAGCCATACTGTTCCGGCGGCGCATATCCGCGGGTACCGAGTCTTACAGTGTCCTGCTCCTTCTCCTCCTTTGGCATACGGGCCGCATCAAAATCGATCAAACGAATATGCCCATCCTTTGCCAGAAGGATATTGGACGGTTTAATGTCCCGGTGAATGATCCCTCTCGCATGCAGCAGTTCCAAAACGGAACAGAGTTCCCGGACAATATTTAAGAACTGTTTCTCAGACAATTT
>CAYUKT010000074.1:5448-9727 GCA_964445285.1 uncultured Bacteroides sp.
TATGCTACAATAATTCCCTGAACAAAGGCAGTTTTTTTAATATATACGTTACGAAACCTCCAAGCACCATGCTGGTCACACACCATCCGAAAGAAGTAAACAGTGATGGAAGCCATCTTTCCATGAAGATTTCATATCGTTGATACAATACCAGTTTAAAATAATGATCGAGAAGATAAATACCAAAAGTAAGCGATCCCATAAAACAGACCGCCTTTGCAATCTTTCCAGTCGATAACGCCGGATATCTGACTACAACCATATATTTGATCACCACAAATGCCGCTATTGCCAGCAGATAATCAAATAGAGAGATAAAACTCCCACGCTCCGCCCCATCCAAGAAACTGCACAGACAGGACAGGGCTGTCCCTGCAAAAACCACCGCCATAAAAGTTCCCCACTGCCTTTTGGAAAGTGAGCCTATGTCGATCACATGGTCTATATAATACCCTTCCAGCGGATAAAAGAAAGCTGGCAAAGTAGCAAGTGCAACGGAAAATTCACCCGCTAAGACGATCTCGTCCCTGCCTGTCATCTGTAAAAAAAGATTACATACCGGCAATAATGTGCACACCAAAAAATGCAGCACAAGCAGTGTATAAAAATCCTGACGGCTCATCTGTTTCGCAATCTTTTGCATCATTGGAAGTAACAAAAGAAATCCCAGATATGCATAGAGATACCAATATGCTCCTGTCTCTTGCAGTTCTCCTGAAAACATTCCATAAAGGAATCTTTTCAACGTGAATTCGTGCTCTCTCCCCTGTACAAGCGCATACAAATGGCACTCCACATAAATTCCAAATTCAAACAGCAGCATCACCAGGCATATCCTGCTTATCCTTTTCTTGAAAACCGTAAAAAAATCTTCCTGCCTCTCAAGCAGCAGCGCACCGGAAACCATAAAGAAAAGCGGTACATTGATTTTGGTGAGAGCCGATAAGATCATATAGATCACCTGTTTGATCCCAGTGGAATTCATAAACAGCGTATAACCCTTCAGATGATTAAATATTACCAAAAAACAGGCTATGCATCGCATCCATTCATAATAAATTTTTTTACCGCCGTTTTGCCCTGACGGTTTTATCTGGCCGTATCCCATGTCTTCCCTGCTATCCAGAACAAAATGTCTCTTTCCAAAATAGTATTCTACATTATATTCTGACGCTTTTGGTCTACTGGCAGGCGACATTCTCCCGGAAAACCAGAACCTTTGGGAGGCTCATCTTGTCACTACGGACATAATTATGTATAATGGACACAGACTCGGCAGTATCACGGAGGACTGACCTATGGAACTGAAATCAACAGATGAATTAACCCATGAAATTAAGGCTGTCACAAACATTGAAGACTATCTGACAAAAAACAAGGAAAGTATGATCATGACCAGTCTGTCTGAGCATCTGAATCTGCTTTTATCGCAAAAAAAGATCAGAAAGGCTGACGTAATCCGTCACTCTCAGCTCGGCCGGGCATATGTATATAAAATATTCGCCGGCGAAAAAATCCCCACAAGAGACAAGCTGATTGCTTTGGCATTTGGTCTGGGCCTTTCCGATCTGGAAACGCAAAAAATGTTAAAAATATCTGGCAACCGGGAGTTATACGCAAGAGATGAACGGGATGCCATGATCCTGTTTGCCCTTCAACGGAATAAAACCGTTTTTGAAGTCAATGAACTGCTGGCCGATCACAATCTTGCCATTCTCAACACCTCAAAAGAATAATCCCCTCAGACTGCAGACGCAATGATCTGCATATCTCCCTGCAGTTCCACCCTGCCATATTCATAGGGCAGGATAAAGTGATCACCCTTTTGTATCATCTGTCCATTGAGCAGTCCTTCCCCCTCTATCACGCTCATGATCAGGAATGGATATTCCTGTTCAAATGAGATCTTGTCCGTCAACTCCAATTTCCACACTTTATAATAATCACAGTCCATCAGCAGGTTCATCTGGTTCTTCGGCAGGTCACCTGCCCTCATAACGCTCTCCTCTGCCGACTTGGCCGGCACTGTGATCACATCGATACTCTGCGCGATATGAAGCTGTCTGGGCTTCCCATCGGTAAGTCTGTCATAATCATAAACACGATAAGTGATATCACTGTTCTGCTGTGTCTCCAGCAGCATAATGCCGCCTTTGATCGCATGTACGGTACCCGGATCGATCTGAATAAAGTCACCTTTTTTGATCGGAAGTTCCCGGATAAACTCGCTCCATCTGCCCTGACGAATCATGTCATCCAGTTCCTGTCTGTTCTTCGCATGATGTCCGATCACCAGCGCGGAATCTTCCTCACAATCCAGGATATACCAACACTCAGTCTTACCGAAAGAACCATTCTCATGCACCTTTGCATAGGCATCATCCGGATGCACCTGAATACTGAGATCCTCTTTCGCATCAATAATCTTGGTCAGAAGCGGAAAACGGTCATAGCCAGTCTCCCCAAAAAGCTCCGGGTGCTGGTTCCACAGTTTGGACAAAGTACAGCCTGCATAAGTTCCCTCTTTGACCGTACAGTCACCATTTGGATGGGCGCTGACTGCCCAGCACTCTCCGGTATCATCTCCCGGAATCTGGTAGGGCCAGTCGCTTCCCAGTCGGCTGCCGCCCCAGATCATCTGTTTAAATACAGGATTAAAGAATAAAATCGGTCTTTCTTTTTCATTGATTGATAACATTGCCCCATTCGTCTCCATTACTTTTTGATACCAGTAAGCCGAATCTTTCACAATCCGCTTCTGGGTAGTAAAATCTACATATACGATACCAAACCGCTCCGTATACCCCTTGTTCCACTCAAAATTATCAAGGAAAGTCCACAGGAAGTATCCCCTCACATCCACTCCGTCATCACTGGCTTTCTGCAGTGCCGAAAGATACGTATCTAAAAAAGTGATACGGTTGGGATCATGCACTCTCCCGTCTTTCGATACAATATCATGGCAGGACATACCATTTTCCGTGATATAAAGAGGCAGTCTGTATCTCTCATACAAAAACTTCACACCCCAATAGAGGCACTGCGGAGTCACCGGCCAGCCTGCCGCTGTTTTGGGAAATCCCGCAGCCCTGTCCACGAACTCCGGTTCCCCTTCCTTCCCGGCACGGATTATGTAGCCATTATAGATATTCTGTCCCATAAAATCCAAGGGCTGTGAAATCAGCTTCATGTCTTCTTCCGTGATATCCGGCAGATAATCTTTGAACTTAACCAGACCTTCTTCCGGATATTTCCCCAGAAATACCGGATCAGAAAACCATGCCACATTCCAGGTCCAGTTGTCCATCGGATTATGGAAAGAGAACAACACCTGTCTGGCCGACTCAATATCCTCCGGACTGTCACTGGCTGGATAGGCCATACCGCAGGTCGGTGCATAGCCTATCTGAATGGGTCTGGACGCATATTTGCGCAGATTGATGACTGCCTGACCATGTGCCCGCAGCGCGTTATGTGCTATCTGGAAAGTTTCCTTATAGCTGAGCTTTTTACCCGGTGCATTGACACCATGCAAATGGCCGAGTCCGACAAAACACTGGGGTTCATTCAGGGTGATAAAATATTCACAAACATCTGAGAAATTCTCGGCGATCACCTTCGCATACTCCCCAAACCAGCCAATGATGTCCTCATTCAGCCAGCCGCCCCTGTCCTGCAGCGCCTGCGGCAGTTCCCAGTGATACATAGTCAGATACGGAGTAATCCCGTTCTTTTTCATCTCCAGAATCATATCCCGATATAGAGCTACCGCTTTTTCATTGACCAGTCCCGTCCCTTCCGGCATTAGTCTGGCCCAGCTGACAGAGAAACGATATGCTTTGATTCCCAATAAACGCATTAGCTTGTAATCATCCTTATAGCGGTGCATATGATCACACGACACCATAGCATCCGTGCCATCCAGGATCCCACCCTCTTCCGCGAAGGTATCCCAAATCATCTTGCCCGCACCGTCCTGCGGGTCCCGTCCTTCCACCTGATAAGCACTGCTGGCAACACCCCATACAAAATCCTCTCGAAACATCTGTTTTCTCATCCTTTCTCAAATAATAATCATATCCGTCTTCTTTTTTAAATTAATCCCGCAAACCATTTTACATACTTTAAATACCACTCACGCAGACGCGATCACAGATACCAGATAAAACGGTACCGCATCATTTTCATGTGTCTCCTTCAGTCTTATCTCTACTTTATGCCTCCCCGCCGCAATATGGCGGGCCAAGGTACTGATATAGAGACAATCGCCCCATGTCTC
>CAYUKT010000075.1:0-3647 GCA_964445285.1 uncultured Bacteroides sp.
CTCTTCTTATAGACATCGTCCATCATACGCACAAAATCCTGTTTATAATTACGATAATCGCGGTAACTCTTGGCCACGATGGGTTTTACATCTTCCAGCGCGCTTTCTACGATATTGTGCATGATCTGAATCGGAATCTTTTCCTCATCCAGTTCATTGACTTTGTCGATGACCGTCTGACAGATATGGCGCTTCTCTTCATCGGTAAATTTGGTCAGCGCACGATAGGCGCTCTTTCCTACCGCGTCAATGACCTTCTGAACATTAAACGCTTCCAGGCTGCCATCCTTCTTGATCACCTTAACAATTTTTTCCGGCTGATACTCCAGACTGAAATTCTCTCCAGCCGGACTATCCGATTCAAATTTACTGCTCATACATTCCCTCCGTGGTGCTTTACCGCAGGCATCCTTCTCACACCCGCTCTCCTTTTTCTCCACAAAATATTGTATTAGTTAACATAATAATACTATATTTAGTGGTTTAGGATTAGTATAGAATAATAAACTTATTATGTCAATGACAACGCCAAAGAAAAGTCACCAAAAAAGGATATGCCTTTTTGTGACATATCCCAAAAGTAATTTTCTTCGCAAATATCTTTGCGAGATTCGCTTCGCGAACTCGAATAGGCAAAAGAAGTTCTTGATAACCAGTTGCGGAATATCATGCAAATATATCTGCCTGCGCGATCGCGGCTACAGCCTCCTCGATCTTCTCCACAGGCATGGTCAGGGCAAAACGCACATGACCGCATCCCAAAGAACCGAAACTGCTTCCCGGTGTACACAAAACACCTGTCTTTTCCAATAATTCCATGACAAACGCTACATCGTCATCATATTTCTCCGGAATCCTGGCCCAGGCAAACATAGTACCCTCACTATCCTCTATCTGCCAGCCGATCTTTCTTAAACCGCCGCAGAGGGCATCCCTTCTTCTTTGGTACTCTGCGCATTGTTCTTTTACCATCTGATCGGAACCTGTCAAAGCTGCCACCGCCCCATACTGCACCGGTAAAAACGTTCCATAGTCAATCTGGGAACGGAATCTCTTGAAGTTTGCCACGATCTCGCGGTTTCCTGCCAGGAAACTCATTCTTGCTCCCGTATAATTAAAGGATTTTGACAGAGAATAGAATTCTACCGCAATCTCCTTCGCTCCCGGAATCCGCAGGATGGACTTGCCTTCCCTGCCATCATAGATAATGTCTGAATAAGCGTTATCATGAATCAAGATTATCTGATGCCCCGCCGCCCAGGACACCAGCTTTTCATAAAAAGCATCCGGAGCCGCCTTGCATACGGGATTTAAAGGATAGGATACGATCATGCATTTTACCTTGGAGAGCATCTGCTCGTCCATGCCCTCAAGATCTGGCAGGTATCCGTTCTCCTCCGTCAGTGCATAAGTCACAATCTGCGCCCCCGTCAGGGAAGGCCCAATCCCAAATATCGGATAACCGGGATCCGGCACCAGCACACAATCCCCCGGATTGCAGAGCGTCATGCAGATATGCGCGATTCCTTCCTGGGATCCGTACACGCTCATCACTTCATCCTTTGCCAGATCCACCCCATAACGGACACGATAGCGCCCGATCACCGCCTCGATCAGTTCTGGAATATCCGCCAATGCATATTTATAATTTTCCGGCTTCTGAGCCGCCTTAAGCACCGCATCCATCACATGCTGCGGCGGCGGAAAATCCGGTGTGCCCACTGACAGATTATAAATCCTGCGCCCCTGCTGTTCCATCTGTGTCTTCTTCTCATTTAATACCTGAAAAATTCCTTCCTCATAGTCCTTCATGCGGTCTGCAAATTGTATTTCCATCTCTGTTTCCCCTGCTCCTCCCTATTTCTCCTGCCGATACTGCGCGATCACATCCTCTAAATGATCACGATAAGCCTGCGCCACTTCTCCCGGCGACACAATACGCGCTCCTTCACCCAGCCCTGTCAGCCAGCCAAAAAACTGGCCGCTGACCGCCACATTGACACGCACCGTAAAATGTTCCTCGTCCCGCTGTCTTACGGGGACATCCTTGCCAAAACGATCTATCACCACTCCGATAAACCGATTCTCAAACTCCAGCGTGACTGTCTCTTCTTGTCCGCCATACATGCCAAAAGTCTTGTTGGCATAGTCTGCAATGTCAAAGCGCTCAAAAAGAGCCGCGCCCTCCCGCTTTACGCCTTCCAGGATCTCTATCTTACCCATCTTGTCCACCCGGAAATGTTTGATCTTATCTTCTTCCCCGTCATGGGCAATCAGGTAATAATTTTCGTCCTTACAGGTAAGCGCCCAGGGACTAACCCGATATTGTCTCCCATCCCGCCGCGGCACCAACTCTTTCGCCAAATTCCATTCCAGATATTGGAAGGAAATCTGCTCGTTATTCTGAATGGCCCTGTGGATATCATCCACTATATAATAGATACTCTCATTGGCCGTCTTGATCCGGTTCGCCACATAGACCTGACGCTGTAATTGTCCTGCCTCCGCTTTTGAGGCTAATTTCTCTATTTTGCCAATCAGTTCCCTGGATTTCTTTACCGTCAGAAACCGGGACGCCTGCACTGTTTCCACAAGCAATTTCAACTCCGCCAGTTCAAAATCCCTGCCCGCCAGATAATATCCACCGCCGCTTTTGGACTTCACAAGCACGATATCATACCCAAAATCATTTAACTGCGCGATATCATCATAAATGCTCTTTCTTTCCGCCTTTATGTCATATGCCGCCAAAGCATCGATCAATGCCTGCGCACTCAGGCAATGGTCTTCATCAGACTGTTCTGTCAATATTTTAACTAAATAGAGTAATTTAAGTTTCTGATTCGGTGACTTTGCCATCCTGCCTCCTCACCTGTTAATATCTTCCAATAAGCAGCCATCTGCAATACATTTCCTCAAAACCGGATCTTATGCAATGACTTCCCATAATTCCCATAAATGCTTTATTTCATAATCAATCCTGACACCCAGTTCGTTTGTCAGGCCTTTCGGATTATACCAACAGGCGGCAATCCCTGCATTATTGGCCCCCTGCATATCACTGGTCAGGGAATCACCCACTAGAATACACTGACCTCTTGACACACCCGGCATCTCCAACAGGCAATGATCAAAGTATTCCTTCCTGGGTTTGGGATATCCCATAAGTTCTGACACAAAAACCCCATCCACCAACTGATCAAGCCCGGAAACTTTCATCTTATTCGCCTGGGTTTTATTGACTCCATTGGTCACTATGTACTGGCGATACCCCTGCTCCTTCAGTTCTGTCACCAGTTCTTTTGCCCCTTCCAAATAAAAAGCCACACTGCCCAAGGCATTCTGGTAAATATCTGCTATTTCCTGCACCTGACATGTCGTGATGGAAAGCTCTTTTAAAAGTTCCTCAAACCGCCCCGTGAGCACCTGCGCCTTGGTAATCTCTCCCCGCTCCAGCCTTTTCCAGTACTTGTCATTGATCGCCGCATACAGCGCTACCGTACCATCCGCCATCGAAAGCCCCAGCTTATCGAAAGCATAGCGAAGAGCATAAGCCTGCGATCTGTCAAAGTCCAGTAATGTCTGATCTAAATCCCACAAAATCGTTGTATACCGCCCCATCGCCCCATGTTCCCCATATCATAAAA
>CAYUKT010000075.1:3747-9652 GCA_964445285.1 uncultured Bacteroides sp.
GGGGAAAGCCCATCGCTCTCCCCCACAGAAGTGTTTATATGGTTGTCTGCTGTGCCTCATCCGATACAGCAGCCTGCGCCGCCGCTTTCGCATCCTTACTTTTACGCCATTTCGCGCCAATGATACAAGCCACCACAACCAGTGCCACGATCAACAGGAAACATAATAAGTAAGATAAAAATGAGTTCACAAATAGGATCAAATTTGTCATCTTTCCCAACCTTCTCTCTTCCTAGATAAATAACCGATACGGCCTCAAAACTAGGCTTATTATAGCACGCCCAATCCCTCATCGTCAAGTAAGTCCGTACCATCCGCCGCCGTGGTGGCAAGCTTATCACAGCGCTCATTTTCCGGATGTCCGTCATGACCTTTCACCCAGCGAAACGTTACCTTATGGGGTTCCTTTGCCTTCAGAAGCCGTTCCCAGAGATCCACATTCTTGACCGGTTTCTTTCCCGCAGTCTTCCATCCTTTCATGATCCAGCTCTCAATCCAGTGTTGATTGAAAGCATCCGTCACATACTTGGAATCCGATATAAGAATCACATCACACGGCTTTGTCAAAGCTTCCAAACCCACAATGGCCGCCATCAATTCCATACGATTGTTGGTGGTCTTCTTATATCCCGCAGAATATTCCCGCTCATGCAGCTTCCCTTTCCTATCCACATACTGCAGGACTACGCCGTATCCGCCGGGTCCTTCCGGATTGCCGCGGGCCGCACCGTCCGTATAGATTGTCACCTTCATAGTAATCTCCATTTCTCTAAAAGTTATCATTGCGCTGTGACATCGTGCTTCTCATTCTGCAGTTTCCAGGCCCATATCACAGTCCTCAGACTGCATCCCTGGCTTGTCAGATCCAGCTGCCGCTTTCCAGGAACCGTTCCGCCATCGCCTCTGCCTCCTCAATAATCCCCCTGTCATATCCAAGCATCTTAAGGAGCGCGATCGCATTGCGGGAAACCGCCGGGCCTTTAAGCAAAAGATAAGGGAAAAAGATATCTTCCTCCTCAATCTTTTCCTCAAAATGATAATTGTCATATATATCCGCTAAAAGCCTGGTCAGCTCCACATCATGGGTGGCCGCAAAACACAGGGCTTGTCCCCTGGATAACATCTTCATGATCTGCGTGGAGGCCGCAATCCTCTCCACCGTATTGGTGCCGCGAAGCACCTCATCCACAAAGCAGATTACAGGTCTCGCATCCTTTCGCATGGCCTGATCCAGTATCCGTTTGATAGACTTGATCTCCACCATATAATAGCTGTCTCCGCTGGTCAGATCATCCCGCAATGACATAGATGAATAAATCCGAAAAACAGGAGCCTCATAATAATCTGCCGGACAGGTGTGAATGGTCTGCGCAAGCACTGCAGCGGTGGCCACTGCCCGCAGGAACGTGGACTTTCCGGAGGCATTGGATCCGGTCAAAAGCATGCCCCTGTTGACTGACACCGAATTTTTGACAGGATCTGAAAGCAGCGGATGATATAGATTCTCTGCTTTGAGAAATACTCCTGTCCCATCCTCATAATGTAAATCCGGCACGCAATACTCTTCCATCATGCCTGCCCGGTATGCACCTATTACTACGTCCGTCTCTATCTGCCCCAGAATGGTAATCATCTCATCCACTTCTGTCATATGCCCCCGCAGTGCCGTAAGCGCCCTGTTAAACTGGATCAAATCCAGATAAAAGAGCATGCGCAGATAATCCAGCACCACTTCCAAAGGATTGCCGTTCCCTTTTTCCGCAGAAATGACCAGATAAGAATTGCGCAGAAATCCCTTTAATCTCTGATAACATACCCGCAGCCTGGCCTGCTGTCCGGCAATCACCTGTATTTCCTCCCGTCCCAGCCGTTCCGCACCCCCCAGCATCCTGCGAATATAGCGAAAACTGCTGATATAGGGTTCTATTTCTTTGTATTCCTTAAAATAGCCGATCAGATTATGACACAACACGATCAGCAATGCCACAATCCCCACAGGCAGAGAATAGAACAACAGAAAAAAACAAAAAACCGCCGCCAAGTCATACAAAAGATATTTTTCATTCTTCCGCTCTCCCAGCGTCTCCAAATTATCCAAATACTCATAGATGGAATATCTTCTGATCCGTCCCAGCTGGTAGTAAATGCCCTGTAGCTTTTGCCGTTCTGCCTCATGCTCCATAAAAAAGCGGATACGCTCCTCCATATCCGCCATCTCTTCCCCCTCATAAATCGGGGTGCGCAGTCTGTAATAAAGATATTCATCCCCCGCCGCACTGCAGGAAGTGTTCATGCGTTGATAAATTTCATCCAAATGCAGATCATTCCACGTAATATCGTCAATTTGTTCCGCCGAACGATGTTTCTTATAATACATACTGATATGACCCAGTTCCTCCGGCCCATACTTCCGGTCAGGTGCACTGCCATAACTCTGATACAGCTGCTCCAGCGTCCTTTTCCGGAACATCCTGCTGTCGATATATTCTTTTCCCATAAAAAGCGCAAGCAACAGTACGATCACGCCCGCAAAAAACAAAGCATCCATAGCTATCTGAGATGGTCTATAATCTCGTTTGCCTTTCTATAAATTTCTTCCACATCATATGCTTTGGTAAACTGTCCGTTTTCATACAGAATCTTTCCCTGGATCATGGTCATCTTTACATTCTGCTTACTGCCGCTGTAGACAATATTCTTGGGAATGTTATTGATCGGCTGCATGTTGGGCTGATGCAGGTCTATCATGACCAGATCCGCCGCCTTCCCCTTCGCAAGCACATCCGTATCCGGCAGGTTCATGGCCTTAGCGCCATTCACCGTGGCCATCTTCAACACTTCCCAGGCATCCACTGCCGCCGCATCTTTTTCCCGCAGCTTTGCCAGACCCGTCACCAAAAACATCTCCCGGAACATATCCAGACAGTTATTGCTGGCAGGCCCGTCTGTCCCGATCGCCACGTTGATTCCCCTCTTTAAATACTCCGCAATCGGCGCAATCCCGCTGGCCAGCTTCGCATTGGAACCCGGATTGGTCACCACACTGAGTCCTCTCTTTTGGAATATCTCCATATCCTCTTCATCCAGGTAGACGCAGTGATAGCCTCCGCCGCCATAATCAAACATCCCCAGGGAATCCAATAGTTTCACCGGTGACATCCCATAACGTTCCTTACAGCCGTCCACCTCTGCCTGTGTCTCCGCCAAATGGGTAAATACCGGTGCCTGATATTTATGGGCCAAAGCCGCCACACCTTCCAGAAGTTCCCGGGAACAGGTATACTCCGCATGAAACCCGATAAAATAACTAAGCAGCGGATCGTCATGGTTCAGTTGCTGGTACATGCGCTCCGTCAGTTCCAGAGACTGGCTGAAATTATTCTGACCGCTGACCTGCACACAACGCATCCCCATGTCTACGCAGGCCCGTGCAATTGTCTCCGGCGTCAGATACATATCAAAAACTGCCGTGATGCCGCTGGTCAGATACTCCAAGATCGCCAGCTTGGTCAGATGATAGATCATCTCCCCGTCCATCTTAGCCTCAATGGGAAATACCCGATCATTCAGCCATTCCGCAAGCGGCATATCATCCGCATAGGAACGCAGCAGCGTCATACCGGAATGGGTATGGGCATTCTTAAAACCGGGCATCAATAAGTTGCCCTCACAGTCAATCTCCCGGTTCCATACGATACTCTCCTGGGACAGCTCCTGATAGACCGTATCCACATCACTGCCATCCCCCACATACAGAATTTTCTCGTCCTGTACCCAGAGTTCCCCTTCCAATACTGTCATATCCTGCATGGTGAGGATCTTTGCGTTATAAAATCTGATATTCATATCCTGTTCATCCTTCCTGACTGTCAGACAATCCCAGATTATCTGGTCCAAAACCGTTTGGCAAAAATTGATCCAGTGTCATGCATACATATTCCTCCGGCGACTTTGCCACAATAATCTGAAATTCTGCCGGATCGCAAAACTCCATCATCACCTGTCTGCACACCCCGCAGGGGTAGGCAAACTGCGTGATTTCTTCTCCGGCAGGACTGCCAGCCACAGCGATTGCCTGAAAGCTTCTGATCCCTTCACTGACTGCCTTAAAAAATGCTGTCCGCTCCGCACAATTCGTAGGCGTATAGGCCGCGTTCTCAATATTACACCCCAAAGTAACCTGCCCGTCTTCTGACAAAAGCGCCGCCCCTACCTGATACTGGGAGTAGGGCGAATAAGAATTTCTTCTCGCCGTAATAGCCTGCGCGATCAAATCCCGAATTGTTTCTTCTGGGATCATAACCTTCCCTCCTATTTATGCGATCAAAGAATATTGCCAAATTTCGTGATCGATTCCACCAACAGCTTCTCGAATTTCGGTGCCACCGCATTAGCGGCTTCCTGCACTTCCTCATGGGTGAGCGGAGCGCTGTTCATTCCCGCCGCCAGATTGCTGACACAGGAAACACCACAAATCTTCATCCCCATATGATTGGCTGCAATAGCTTCCACTACCGTACTCATACCAACCGCACTGACTCCCAGCTTATGGAGCATCTGAATCTCCGCCGGCGACTCAAAGGAAGGCCCTGTAAGCTGCGCATAAACTCCCTCAAACAATTCAATATCGTTCTCTTTCGCTGTGTCTACGATGATCTTCTGTAAATCCTCATCATAGACATGGGACATATCCGGAAATCTGGTCCCCAGTTCATCAATATTAGGCCCAATCAAAGGATTTGGTGCAAAAAGAGACACATGGTCTTTAATCAGCATCAGGCTTCCCGCATGGAAAGAAGGATTGATGCCGCCGGAAGCATTGGTCAGGAAAAGCACCTTTGCCCCCATCATCTTCATCAGTCTCGCCGGCAGTACCACGTCAGTGATCGGATATCCCTCGTAATAATGCACCCGTCCCTGCATCAGTACAACAGGCAGTTCCTTGATATAGCCGAAGATAAACTTCCCGGCATGTCCCGGCACCGTGGATACTGGGAAACCTTCAATCTCACTATAGGGAAGTTCTGCTTTCACATCCACTACCTTGGCAAAGTTTCCAAGCCCAGAACCGAGCACCACCGCTACCTTGGGCTCAAAATCAATTTTGGCTTTGTAACAGTCATAACATTTTAAAAGTTTTTCGTATACAGGATTCATATGTTTACCGCCTTTCTGTTGATACTTTGATTAGACAACACCAGCAAGAATTGCAAGGCAATTCTTGGGACGCAGGCTGCCGAGCCTGCATCTATTATATCATCCCACCATTTTCTCCGCAATCAATTTCCCTTTTCCTTCCACGCTCCTTCCCATACCGCAGCGGCTCCGCCACCGTTCTGTTGAAAAAAGCAATCAGCGGCCCCATGAAAAATGCCGTCACCACAGTACCGATTCCTACCGTTGCACCAAAAATAAACCCTACGATAGTACAAAACAGATCCGAGGATATCCTGCAGAACTGAAACTTCCATTTTCTCTTTTCCGATATGATCAATGACACCGCATCGTATGTGGATACTCCCATATCCGCCGTAAAATAAAGGGCGGAGGAAAAGCACATAATCACAATTCCCAAAAGCAGAAAGACAAACCGCACCACCAGGGATGGATTTGGAATCAGGCTCTCAAAAAGCAGGGATGAATACTCCACCACATATCCCAATAAAAAGATATTGATCACAGTGCCCAGTCCGATTTTGCTTCTGTCCGACAGAAAAATAACGATAAGCATCAACAGGTTAACCACCGCATATACCGTTCCGAAACCAGGCTTTCCCTCGGGCAGCGCCATAAAAATTCCGTGGGTAAACACCTGAAACGGGTCAAGGCCCAGCACCGAAAAATTAAACATTCCGACACTGAACCCACAGACCAGCACACCAACTATCGTCATCCATATCCTTCT
>CAYUKT010000076.1:0-1980 GCA_964445285.1 uncultured Bacteroides sp.
TATTCGAGTCCGCGGAGCGGATCTCGCAATCGAGCTTTGCTCGATTTTTATTATGCCTGTTTAAATCCCTCATACTCTCTCTTGAGGTTCTCGTACTCCCTGTTGATCTTCTGAATGATCTCCGTATCCCCGGCCAGGTTGTCCGGATGAAAAATCTTGGTCAGATCCTTGTATCGTTTCTTAAGCATCAGGGGATTTTTGACCCCATGAAAAAAAACGGACACTTCCGATATGCCCTCGTATACACTGTGTTCCTCCAGAAATTCTTTTTCTGCCGCAAGTCTGGCCCATTCCTTGTCTAGACGCCTGCGATCGATATCAAGCTGCTGAAAACCATTCTGCAAAATCTCCAGTTTTTTTGCAAAAAACTGACTGTCTTCTTTCAACCGCTGTTGTTCACTGGATATCTTACGGTTTAAAACCTTCATTTCCTCCTGAAACTGCACCTTTTCCTGCAGAAACTTCTCCTGCATCTTCTCCAGTTCTTTCGTGGCCGTTGCAAGACGGATATTCTCCCGAAAAAGCCAGGATTTCAACTCCTGCAGCTCATCTTCGGAGCCATGTACCAGTATCTCCTCAAATTTTTCCATAGTACTCCTTCATCAATATCAGATGTATCAGGTATCAGATGTCAATCACAGCAAAAAAAATTGTACCCAATCAGCATAAGCAGGACAATCAGCACAAGTCCCACAAACCGGTTCGTCAAAAAAAGCATGACTAACATTCCGCCGGCGACACAAAGGGCTATAAATCCGATCATTTTCTTCATATGCTGCTATCCCTGTTTACGCTTTTACTATACTATATGTGCTTTTGCAAAAAATGATTCTGAAACCCAAATCCTACTTGTTCTGCTCCGGGAAGGCAATATCCACCGCCGTGTCATCCTCGATCATCTCTTCCTTAGGCGCTGTAAATTTCTCCACAATATCCGGAATCATATCAAGCACCTTAGTGACCGTATCCTGATTTTTGATATTGACAAGCTTCGTGGAACCGTTCTTGATCACAAGCACAGCACTGGGCGTCATCTTAGCGGAAAATCCACCGCCGCCGCCATTCTTCTTATCACCAGCGCTGGCACCGGCACCCACACCAAAGCTCACATCCACCAATGGTAAGATGATCGTATCGCCCACCTGTGTGGCATCTCCCACCACTGTCTTGGTGCCGATCACCGCGTTCATGCCCTTCATCAGGGATTCTATCACACCTGCAAAATTATTCTCTGCCATTATGCTGCCTCCTTCTTCAATAACCTGAGTAATCTCTTGATATCTTTATTGAAATAAATCCGTACCGCCGCTCTCAGGAAAGTCCAGACACGGATTTTTCCTTTGATGAACACGCGGCCTTCGATACGCTTTCCCTCAAAGTCTCCGGCTACATCCACATGTCCGCCTAACAGCGGATACAACATGCCGCAGACCGCCAATATTTCCCCTGTCGCTGCCGGATCATCCATCCCCACGACCAGTCCGGCCTCAAACTTCTGCGGTCTTAAACTCTTTAGGATCGTAACCAGTTCTCCCTTACAAAGTCCGAAAGAATTCTGAAAGGTATCGCTCTCCACAAGTTTCTTATAATACTGTATATTATCCAATATAAATTTTATTCTATCACAGAACCTGCGGATTGTGTACTGTATATTTTCAAACAGTCCCCTAATTTTATCGATGATCTGTCGCAGAATGACCGGCAGGGCCCTTAGCTTGTCCATAAAAGAAGGGGCTTCTTTTATTCCATCATCCTCTTCATCCGGATGCATGGCCTTGATCGTGACAGTCGGAATCTTTTCTTTTTCCAACCCTCTTTGTTCCTTCCTTTGCTTTTCCTTCCGGATGTCCCCTTTTTCTTCTAGGAGTATCTGTTCATCTGTCCCTGCAATTCCTTTTTCATTTCCGGAATCCTTCTTTATCTTTGTTTCTTTCTTTGTTCTTTTCTTAAACTTATTCTTAGATTCTTTCTTTAATTTAT
>CAYUKT010000076.1:2080-7769 GCA_964445285.1 uncultured Bacteroides sp.
GTTTCTTTCTTTGTTCTTTTCTTAAACTTATTCTTAGATTCTTTCTTTAATTTATTCTTCGTTTTATCATCATCCTGATCGTTCTGCCCGTCCTGGTCTTTCTGAAACGGTATTTTTCGTACGGTAATGATCGTCAGCCGCACCCGCACAAGCGTCTCAGCCGGGTACCGTATTAAAATATTCAATAGATGCAGCAGCCAGGTGACTTTCACCCGCACATCCACCGGCGGTTCATCCTCGCCTTCCTTTCGTGTGACTTCAATCCGATATTTCACTGGTACGAAAAGGATGCCGATCAACACCAGTATGATGACTCCTATGATACATAGAAACACAATCCCTATGATTTTTAAAATAAGCAATATGATATGTAGCATATTTTCTCCAACAACTGCGCATTAGAAGGAATACGCCTCTTTGACGCTGACTCCGCTTTCCACGCACCTTTATTCAAAACGACTCTCATCATCCACGCCAAGATAAACGGCCAGATTGGCTTCTCCGATCTCCTCCACGGCCTCCTGCGCAATCTTTTGTATCAATGCAAAAGCTTCCTCCTGGCTGCCCGCAATTCCCAAGACTGCCGGCGGATTTTCCTTATAATACCACTGCTGCAGCATCAGACTGTGGTAAATTTCCAGCTGCTTTCTCGTCCCATCACAGACAATCACATAAATCCCTGGCAGTTTCTTATATTTTTTCAGTTTTTTTACGATTTTATCAGGTTTTTTAACAGTATCCCCAATATAGAGATTTTTATAAAATTTCATCTGCTTCCCCTATCGTATCACAAAAACACTAAATTTTAAGTCTGCGTCCATTTTATCACACTTTTAGGAAATAGAACAGAAAAACCCAAATGAATTTCAGGGTTTTCAATAGAATTGTTTTCTGTTATCATAAAAACAGGAGGGGATTCCTATGAAAAATGTTGCTCGAATGGCTCTGGAAAATGATATGGTGATCGGTGAGGATGTTTATAATTATCAAAATGAACTAATCTTTCCGAAAGATACTGTGGTAACTGAAAAAGTGATCGCAAAGCTGGCACGCCACTCTATTATGTGTGTGGCTATCAAGGAAGAAATTGATTATGCCACCACCCATTTTGAGAAAGTGCGGCTCAGCAGTGAGTTCAAATATTTTGAATTTACCTATAATGACTGTATGCCCGTATATGGTCAGCTGATGATGGATTTTGTGGAAAAGGGCGTACCGGTGCGCATGAACAAACTGATGGAATTATATGTGAAGATTACATCCTGCGCCAAGAACGGCGAACAGCTCCTGGATTTTCTGTATAACATGCTGCCCCGGGAAGATGATATGACACACGCCCACTGTTTAAACTCCGCACTGATCGCCGGGGTGTTCGGCACCTGGTGGAAACTCTCCAAGGAAGACATTTTCCTGTTGATACAGTGCGGCTTTTTCTATGACATCGGCAAGCTGGAGCTTCCTCAGGAACTGCTCTGGAAAACGGATAAGCTGACCGACCTGGACTTTGCCAAATTAAAGACACATACCATGTTAGGCTTCAATCTCTTGAAAGACCAGCATTTAAACGAACATGTGATCAAAGCCACCCTCATGCACCACGAGCGCTGTGACGGTTCCGGCTACCCCTCCAGACTCCGCAGTGACAAGATTGATATCTTTGCCAAATACATCGCTGTCATAGATGCCTATGAGGCCATGACTTCCGCTAGAACCTACAGACAGTCCCTGAACCCCTTCCAGGTGATTGAGAACTTTGAGCGGGACGGTTATGCGAAATATGACGAAGCCATTCTCCGGCCGATTCTCTATCATATCGCTTCCACACAGCTTCACTTCAATGTGCGGCTTGACAACGATGTGGAAGCCGAGATTGTAGAGATTAACAAGGCGCATCTGTCCAGACCTTTGCTGCAGAAAGAGGATGGCGTACAGATTGATCTTTCCCGCCAGCCTGAGATCCAAATTATGGCTATTTACTAGGCACGCGCTCCCTGCTGCGTCAGATCCACCTTCCCCGATGGATGCCTTCCGGATTAATTGTTCCTTCTTTTATTTCTCAAAATACGCATCAAATATCCGTCTGGCAATGGGCACCGCATAGTCGCCGCCGGAACCTGCGCCCTCTATGATGATCGTCACACAAAGTTCCGGATCCTCCACCGGGGCAAAGCCCGTAAACCAGGCATGGGAATCCTCCTTCACACTATTATACTCCGCAGAACCGGTCTTGCCGGCCGCCGTATAGGATGCATCCGCCAGTTTGGTTCCGGTACCGCTCTTTACCACTTCCTGCATCAGACCTTTCAAAACCTCAGCTTCCTCCGCACTCATCATCCGTTTATAGGTGGTGGATTCAAACTGTTTGATCAGATTCCCATCATGCGTCTCCACATGATCCACCAGATAAGGCTTCATCAGCATACCGTCATTGGCTATGGCGCAGGTGATCATATTCATCTCCAGCGGTGTGACCGCTGTCGTTCCCTGTCCGATGGCCGCCTGCATCATATCTGCGTCTTCCGTGTGCTCATCAATCACCAGTCTGCTCTTGTTATAGGCAAAACCTACTTTCAATTCCTGATTGAACAGCATCTGTTCCAGTGTGTCAGCAAATTTTTCCCGGTCGAGCTGCATACCGATGTTCGCAAAAGAGGCATTGCAGGATTTGGCAAACGATTTGGTGAAATCCTCATGCCCATGGACGGTACCATGATAACAATTGATGGTCTCTTCCCCATGGGTAAACCTGCCGTTGCATTGATAGGTGTATTGACTATATGAGTCAGGATTCTCCCGGATATACTCCAGCGCCGTCACGATCTTAAATGTAGAGCCCGGCGGATACAGTCCCTGCGTTACCCGGTTTAAGAGTACGCCGCTCTCCTTGTCTTCCAAAAGATCATCCCAGATCACTTCAATCTCATTGGGATCAAAATCCGGTTTCGATACCATGGCCAGTATATTGCCGGTAGCGGGATCCGTCACGATCACCGCCCCCTTATAGATACCCAGGGAATCATAGGCGATCTGCTGCAGATCCACATTCAGGGTAGTCACTACATTGTCCCCTGGATACTTGAGCCCGGCCACATCATTGGCCACTTTCTCGGAAAGTCTGGCGTTGGAGTTGATCAGATAATAGTTGGCGGAAGCCTCGATCCCAAAACGGCCGTTGGAGGCATAGCCCACCACATGGGAAAACAAATTCCTGTAAGGGTATACCCTGGTCTCTTTGCCATTCTCATCGGTCTGCGTCTGTGCCAGTACCTGTCTGCCATCCGCATAGATTATCCCTCTGGTGTTCTGTGCCACCAGGATCTCCTGCCTGCTGTTGTAACTGTTGTTGATCAGCTCCTGCTTATGGGTGATGGCGTAGTGACAGGTATAACCCATCATACAGAGAAACATCGCCACAAAGAAGTAAGTGACTGCGAGAATCTGACGATTCCGCTTCTTACGCATCTTCTCCTTCTTCTCTTTCTTCATCCTCCTCGCCTCTTGCTGCCTCGTATTCAATTCTTCTTCGTTTTCTCTTCTTCTTGGCACGTCTGTCTCCTTCATCCTGCCTGATGATATACAATCCTTCTATGATAAAAAACATGATGAGCGTTGTTAAGATGGAACTGCCCCCGTAACTGATAAACGGCAGCGTCACACCGGTCATGGGAATGAACTTGGTCCCACCGCCAATTGTCAGAAACACCTGGAAAATATAGGTAATACCCAGCCCAAAAGCAATCAGCCGATAACAACTATTCTGCAGTTTGATGGAAATATTCATAAACATGATAAAGCTGCTTAAGCAGATCAGGATCAGGCACATGGAAAAGACAATGCCCAGCTCCTCCGCCACCGCTGAAAATACAAAGTCCGCTTCCACCAAGGGAATCGCCGTGGGATTGCCCCGGAACAGGCCAAGTCCGAACAAGCCGCCGCTGCTGATGCCAAAGAGCGACTGGGTAATCTGAAAGCCTGCCGCATCAATACAACTGAAGGGATCCTGCCATGCCTGCACACGCACCTGTACATGACTGAACAGATGAAAGGCTGCCACCGCGGCAGCGCTGCCGCCGGCCACACCGGCGAACAGATAAATCCACTGCCCTGTAGCAATAAACACCATCATCACGTAAACAATAAAGAAAATGAGCGCGCTGCCCAAATCCTTGGATGCCACCAAGATCAGCACATGGATACCCGCCAAGACAGCCGTCACCACAACTCTTAAGAAATCCTGGGACTCGCTGAGCGCACTGGCCAGGAAAAAGACAAAAATAATCTTCACAAATTCCGAAGGCTGGAATGTAACGCCGCCGACAGAATAAGAGATCTTCGATCCATAGGTGACAGATCCTAAGATCAATACCACCCCCAGCGCCACAATGCCCACACCAGCATATACCCAGGTAAGACTTTTCAGAAACTTGAGTTTATGGATAAAATAAGGAATCAGCATACTCATGATCAGGGAGACCGTCACAATAAAAAACTGTTTGATCGCCTTTTCATAGGAAAGACGGGACAGGATGACGAAACCAATGCTCAAAAGCATACACATATTGTTGATGATCAGCCGGTTACCCCGCGGATAGATCATGCGGAACAACATGATTGTGGCAAATAAGAGAATCTGCTGTAAGATATAAAAAAGCAGATATTCTACCTTGCCCGTCTCAAAACAGATGACCAGAAAGCATGAAAAATGCACCAGAAACATAAAGAAATTCTGGCGGTTATAACTGCCTTTTCGCCGCTCTTCCTCCTGAAAACGAAATACCAGGAAACACTCAAGCGTATACAGGGCGATAAACAGTGTGATAAAGTATTTAGAAAGCTCTGTGATATATATTTCCAACAAATCTACTCAACGCCCCTTTTCAAATGTCCTGCCGTGTAGTCCGCAAAGGGAAATTCACCGGTAAGAATCTGTCGACATTCGGCCCCCGATTCCATCACAAAATCATAGCGCCAGACATCTGCGCCCACTCTGCCAGCCTCTTTCAGGCTCGTATGCAGAGAGTACGGCACCGAATTATATAAAATATTATAACAATGTTCACAGTTGACCGCTACCGGAAAAGTCGTCTGGTAACGATCCTTTAAATAAATCTGCCTGCCGTCTTTTGCACCGGACGGACAGATACCGGCTGTCTTTCGCAGACAGTTGGCCGTGACCATCATCGGAATCCTGCCATATGCTACCAGCGAAGTGCGCATACCAAGTTCCCTGGCCGCCGCCGCAAGATGGGAAGCTTCTTTCGCATTTAATTCATAGGGAAGCGTGTACTCTTCTCCATAGTTTTTCCAGAATTTCAGGGTTTCTTTATGAAAACAATACAATCCGGTGTCGGGAATGACCGCGTAATTCCTTTGTAGGTTTCTTACATAAAATAATCCCTCCAGATTGCGGAGCAAAAATCCGACAATCAGCCCCTCTTCCACAAGCTTCTGCGTCAGACGCTGTAAAAATACTTCATCACGTTTGCGCAGGATATGGGGAAGCGCCAAATAATAGGCGCAGGTATCTGTGTTTCGTTCATCCTTTCTGGCTCTTGAGCCCTTGGCCAATGCAAGGATTTTCTCATACTCCTGTAAAAACAGATCGCTCTCTATAAAAATCCGTTCACACCCGCACTCATGCACCGCCTTCAGCTGTTCATAGGTCGTGACAAGACATTCCTTTGCTGGG
>CAYUKT010000076.1:7869-9647 GCA_964445285.1 uncultured Bacteroides sp.
ACACAGCTGTTACCAGTTTTCGTCATCTGCTTTCTGATATCTTCCGGCTGCAATGGTGCCTTCTGGGCAGTCTGCGTCACCTCACCGATGGCTTCCGCCTGAATTATATCCGCGGACAGTTCTTCCTGACTTGTCCCAGATGCATCCGTTCTTTCCGTCTGCACTCCCGTCATCTGTGCCCGGATCGGCTCGCCTTCCACTACCTTCACAGACATACGCACCGGCATCTTTTCCGGTTCATGAAGATAGGCCGCCTGGATTTGGGCAAGTACACTATCATCACTTCCGATATAACCAGGCTTTGTCAGCGTGATCATCTCTTTGCCGTTATGTCTCTCATAATAACCGGTCTGAATCTCACTGCGGATATATAGTCCCCGAAGCCTGTCCATGTCTTCCGGCTCTACCCGATATCCATCCGCCCCCTGACAATAGTACCTGTCAATATATTTACGGTACACAGCCGTGACACCGGCCGCATACGCAGGCTTTTTCATGCGCCCTTCTATCTTAAAAGAATCAATGCCCGCCTCGATCAACTGCGGGATATATTCCAAAGTACACATATCTTTCAGACTGAGCGGATATCCTTCTCCCAATACCTGTTCCCTGCCCGCATAAATCTGATAAGGCAGTCTGCAGGGCTGGGCACACCGCCCTCTGTTCCCACTTCTGCCGCCCAGGATACTACTGAAAAGGCATTGTCCCGAATAAGAGTAACACATAGCGCCATGGATAAAACACTCGACCTCCAGCCCCGTCTCTTTTTTTATCACACATACTTCCGCAAGAGACAGCTCTCTGGCCGGCACGATCCGCACCGCTCCCTGCTCTTTTAAAATGGAGGCGCCGCCCTGTCCTGTCACGGTCATCTGGGTACTGACATGCAGGGGCAGTTGGGGAAACCACTCCCTGATCATCCGGAACACTCCTAAATCCTGCACGATCACGCCATCAAGCCCTCTCTCATAAAAAGGGAGCAGATAATCATACAACCCGGCCGCCTCGTTTTCCTTTAATAATGTGTTGACTGTCAGATATATTTTTCTGCCCATAAAATGCGCTGTATGCAGGGCACGGCATATCTCTTCCTCGGTGAAATTATCCGCGTATGCCCTGGCGCCAAACTTTTCCCCGCCCAGATACACGGCATCCGCACCGGCATTCAGTGCACCCATAAAGGCCTCGTAATTTCCTGCCGGAGCAAGCAGTTCCACTTTTTTGTTCATGTAATGATCCTCAAATACTTATAAAATACCTGCTTTTAAGAAAAGGGAGATGCCTGACGGCATCTCCCGCTCTTATTTTTTACGTTCTTTCAATTCAGTTTCCATGCGGACAATCTTTTTCGCATTCTCATTGATCTCTGTCTGCAGGTTCTTGACATTCTTTTCCGTATTTTCCAACTTGATCTGGGAAGCAATCAACTCATGCTTCAGATCGTACATTTCTTTTTCCTTGTTCTGTAATTCTTCTTCCAAGAGACTGATCTGCTTCTTAGCCTTAAAATAATCATCCGCAATATTAAGCTGCATCAGCACATTCTGCGTATCGAGAGACTGTCTCTTAAAACTATCAACCTTGTTGTATTCAGCCACCTTATTATTAATGTAGGACGCTACCTTCTGCAGGTATTCCTCACTCTCATAACCGCTCAGCGTAAACACCTTACCGGCAATAATCACCTCTGTATCTGTTTTTGTTGACATTGGGCTACCCCTCCCATACTAAATATGCCGCCTGATAAAAATGCTTAACACTATATCTATTATATCTGT
>CAYUKT010000077.1:0-6234 GCA_964445285.1 uncultured Bacteroides sp.
GTTTAAGGTTGCGTTAAGCTTTCTTTTCTTTTTCTTTAAGCTAAGGGTGCTATCCTGACATCAACAATGAAAACAATACCTTTCGGCAGGTCCGGATAAAGGGATAAAATTTTGGAGGAAATGTCAATGATGTGGACAAGAAAAGAGTTGAAAGAGCAGGCGAAGGAAGCCTTGCAGAGAAATTACTGGAAGATTGTACTGGTAGCGGTGTTAATGTTTTGTCTGGGAGGCGGTGTTGGGACTGTCGGTGTTGGAGGCGGTAACAATAATAACAACAGTAATCGTGATGGGGAAGAGATGTCCTGGGATGCGGACGGTACGGAAGATATGACATATGATGAGACAGACGGCAGATTCGAGGAGGAGGTTTCCGGCAAAAAACACAGTTTTATTAGAATTGACACATCTTCCGATAAAATAGAAGGCGTTATGGAAGCAAACAAGGTTGTGGTGGGAATCGTGGGGGCGGTCATTTTCTCGACAATCTTTACAGTAGTGGTCATTGCCATCTTTATGGTGGATATTTTCCTGCTCAATCCTTTCAGTGTGGGTGTGGACCGTTTTATGCTGAAGAGTGTGGACGACAGGGCCCAGGTCAGGGAGATTGCCTACGGTTTTGATCATTGCTACAAAAACATTGTGAAGACCATGTTCCACAGGGATTTGCAGATTTTTTTGTGGGCGCTGTTATTTATCATTCCCGGTTTTTATAAAAAATATCAATATCGGATGGTATCTTATATCATGGCGGAGCATCCTGATATGGACTATCGGAGTGCACTGCAGATGAGCAGGGATATGATGGAAGGGCATAAGTGGCGGGCCTTTGTGCTGGATTTATCCTTTATTTTGTGGCATTTTGCCGGAACATTAACATGCGGCATTGCAGAAATATTTTATGTACAGCCGTACCAGCAGCTGACCTGTGCGGCACTGTATCGCAGATTGAGCAGGATCGATGGCATAGAGGAAGACGCGGCAGTTTATGGCAGATAAGAGGGAAATATTAGATAATAGGCATAATGTATTCCATGTGGATGGGAGGAGGCAGAGATGGCATATAAAATACTGGTGGCGGACGATGAGGCGGAAATTCGGGATATCCTGCGTTTGTATCTGGAAAAAGACGGCTATGAGGTGCTAGAGGCGGCGGACGGTATGGAGGCCATGGAAGTATGCAGGCAGGAAAAACCGGATCTGGCGGTGCTGGATATCATGATGCCGGGCATTGATGGATATCGAGTGTTACGGAATATCCGGGAAAACAGCAATATACCGGTGATCATACTGTCGGCAAAGGGCAGTGACTCAGATAAGATCCTGGGATTGGATCTGGGGGCGGATGATTATATTGTGAAACCTTTTGTGCCGTTGGAGGCAGTGGCCAGAGTAAATTCCAATATCAGGCGTTTTTATTCGCTGGGGGCCGGTAATACCCGGACGGTGGAGGACAGGGAACTGATTGTGGGGACGTTAAAACTGGACTTGGCGGCTTGTCAGTTATATCGCGGTGAGCAGCCGATTGAGCTGACATCGGTGGAATTTAAGATTATGAAGCTTTTTATGGAAAATCCCGGAAAAGTTTTTACCAAACAGCAGTTATTTGAGCAGGGCTGGGAGGAGACTTATATGCTTTCGGACAATAATGTGATGGTATGTATCTCTAAATTGCGGACGAAATTAAATCATGATGGGAAAGAATATATCACCACCATCCGCGGACTGGGATATCGTCTGGAAAAATAACAGGTAAGAATAACAGATGAGATGATAAGGGCGGAGACTAAAAATATAGAGTTTATGCGGGGATGGATGAGAGGGAGTTCATGTACATGCAGAAGAAAAAATTAAAGTGGTATTTAATAAACAGGTTTTTAGTCATTATGCTGGCGATCTATGTCAGTGGAGAAATGATCAATATGCTGTATCGTAGTGTGATATTTCCCTTTTTAGTAAGTTTTTTAAATGACCAGCAGATTCAGGTTACGGGAAAGAGTAATGTATTTTTCTTTATAATACAGATGTTATTATATTTTGTGTCGTCACTTCTCCCACACGGAGCGGCAGAGTGGGTACAGTACCGGCTTAGTCTGGGAATGGGAGAAGCCCTGCAGATTAATATTGACTCACCGCTTTATAGCGGACGCTGGAGCATTCTTTTACGGATCATGTTTATTGCTGTATTTCTTTTCCTGCTGGGGATTCGCATGCTTCCCTATGCGGCAGGAGCAGTATGGTATTGCTGGATAGTGACTGGTCAAGTCAATCATCTTTTGGAGGAGGAAAAGGAGCATCAGCTTGATTATGAGCGCAAGAGGAATCTGCTCCTCTCGGATATAGCCCATGATATCAAGACGCCGATCACCACAATCTGCGGATATAGCAAGGCACTGGCGGAGGGAGTGGTGCAGGAGGAGAAACGACAGACATATCTGGATACCATCTATAGCAAATCCATGCGGATGGATGAATTGGTGACATTGCTATTCGAATATGTGAAACTGGGGAGTGAAGGATATGTCCTTGACAGACAGCCCTGCAATCTGGCGGAACTATTGCGGGAGTGTGTGGCGTTAGTCTATGCGGAGTTTGAGGAGGGTAGGATGGATGTTGTACTGGAGATACCGGAGGAGAATGTGCCTTATGAGATTGACCGGCTCCAGATGAGCCGCGCCATCAGCAACCTGCTCACCAATGCGGCGCGGTATGGCAAGGCGGGCGGCAGGGTGCTGGTGCGCCTGCAGGATGAGGTCATTACGGTGGCGGATGATGGAGAGCCCATTGATCCGGCATTTGCAGAGCATATCTTTGAACCCTTTGCGAGAGGAGATAAAGCTCGTTCTACCAAGGGTGGAACGGGACTGGGATTAGGCATTGCCGCCCAGATCGTCAAAATGCATGGCGGGCGGCTGGAGTTGGACAGCCACTGTGAAGAGGGGTATACGAAAGCATTTAGAATCTATCTGTGATAACCAGAATTTGTCAGAGAGTGCGCGCATATATTGATAGGGAAGATGGGCCGGAGACTTGACTGATTATGGGCGTGCGGAGCAGAATCGCTGTGGGTGCGGTGCTTTTGATAGGTGTGATCGCAGCCGGGATATTCGGTATGATGACACATAAAGAAGAGTTGGAGGAAGTCAGCAGTTATATAACATATGCTATTAAAGAAGAGGAAGAAGTGGCAGACAGTCCGAAAATTGCGCTTACTTTTGATGACGGGCCGCATCCTTACTATACGGAACAGCTCTTGGACGGGCTGAAAGAAAGGGGAGCAAAGGCTTCCTTTTTTGTGCTGGGCAAACAGGCCCAGGCCTATCCTGACCTGATCAGACGGATGCAAGAGGAAGGACATCTGGTGGGTAATCATACCTACAGTCACATTCAGCTGGGAAAAGGTAACCGGGAGGCTTTTAAAGCAGAACTGGTCAAAACCAGCGAAGTACTGTCTGAACTTACCGGAGATGAGGTACAATATGTGCGCCCGCCTTATGGAAGCTGGGATAAAGGCTTTGAGACAGAACTCATGATGTTTCCCGTACTCTGGACGGTGGATCCTATGGATTGGTGCAGTGACGATGTGGCCGGTATTGTGCGGGAAGTGACGAAGAAATCCAAAGAAAATTCCATTATTCTCATGCATGACGAATATAAATCCAGTGTGACGGCGGCGCTCCAGATTGTGGATATCCTGCAGGAGGAAGGGTATGAGTTTGTGACGGTGGACGAGATTTTGTTTGATTAGAGGCACAGAAGGCAGAGAAAGGGTATCTGCGAAGGGAAGCGATAGGATAGAAGTTTCAGGAAAATGTGCAAAACTATTGAATTTGTCATCGCAGATACAGTATAATAAACCATAACTGTGCAAAACAGGGAATAGATAAGGAAAACAGTACATGCGAAACACAGATAAAGCGGGCGAACTGAAGAAAAAGAAGAGAAAAAGGACGATTGATAAGGCCAAAGTAGCTGAGAATAAGCAGAAAGTAAAGGCAAAAAAGGCCAGGATGAAGGACAAGCGCCGGGAAGAGAGAGCGCGGGAAAAAAGCGAGGAGACGGAGCAGTTTCAGCGCAAAAAGGTAATACGGGAAGATATCACGATCATAGAACTCGGGGAAGATCAGGACGATGAACTGCTGGAAGCTGCGTTTGAGGAATATGAGATCATAAGTGCGACTGAAAAAGAGGCGGGAGCAGGGACAGAAGTAGAGACAAGGGCAGAAGTGGTGATGGTTCCGGAAGAGGACGGTGAAGAGTCAGGGGAAACAGAGAAAGCCCAAAAGTCCGAAAAGGCAGAGAAATCAGAGAAAACTGAGAAGTCCGAAAAGGCAGAGAAATCAGAGAAAACTGAGAAGTCCGAAAAGGCAGGAAAACCAGAGAAAACTGAGAAGCCAGAAAAGCCAGAGAAATTAGAAAAGGATAAGAAACCGGAAAAACCAGAAAAGAATAAGAAGTCTGAGAAGTCAAAGAAGTCCGAAAAGGCAGCAAAAGCTAAGAAGCCTGACAACAGGAAACGAAAAAAGGCAGCGATCATCTGTGCGTCCAGCATCGTGGTACTGGCCCTGCTGGGGACAGGCATCACTTTCGGGGTACGCAGTCACCTTGCGGAAGCTGTGGCAGCGAGGGCCGCGGTGGAAGCCATGGTACATACAGATGCAGTGAATCTTGCCAGATTCAGCAAAATACAGCATCAGAAAGATTATGTCAGAAAGAATGCGGGCAAGGGGACGACCAGGGCACTGGTGGATGCGGCGCGCCATATGCTGGACGGCGTGAAGAACAGGCCTAAACCGGTAGAGATCACGGAAGAAAATGCCCTTGATTTTGCTACCATAGAGAGCTGCCTGATCAATACGGAAACTGGCAAGGTGGATGTGAAAATGTCGGCGGAAGGTCTGGCTGTCAGTGATGATGGATATTATTATCTTTTTGAAGAAAAGACATATGATACGGCATTAGTGAGTGAAGAATATATTGTCGAAGAGCCAAAAGATGTAGAATTGACCTTCTCAGTCAACTTGAATTATAATTCCGCCAGTTCCAGACTGTTTTCTAAGTTTGTGGTGGCAATTAAAAAAGATGGCCAATTTATGGCTGTCAGCAGGCCGCATTATATCACGAACCCGGAGGCTGTTGCAAAGTACAGGCCTTCTTTTGGAAATACCAAGTCTAAGAAAGGGCTTCTGGTGGATCCGAACAAGCTGCGGGGTACGGAACTGGATGATCTCGGCGTCAAGCATGCGGCTTACAATATTCCCATGAGCAAGATTCTGGGAGAGACTACGATGGCCGTCTATCCGACAATTTATTATACCTATAACGGCAGGACTTATGCATTTAACGGACAGGCCATTTCCGAATATGACTTTGTATTTACCACGCTTTCCAATAAGGGAATTACAACCACGGCGATTCTCTTAAATGATATGGCGCCGGGGCACACACAGTTGATTCATCCCAAAGCGCGTTCCGGTAACAAGCGTTCTCTTTATTATGCTTTCAATGGGACGGACGAAGCAGGAACGGAATATATGGCGGCCATCGGTTCTTTCCTGGCTAACCGGTATTCCGGCACCGGGCATGGGACGGTCATGAACTGGGTTATCAGCAATGAGATCAATGCTAGAAGCGAGTGGAATTATATTGAATACATGGACACGGCAAGTTACGTGGAGGAGTTTGCCAAAGCGTTTCGTGTCTTCTATAACGCGATTGTCAGCGTAAACGGTAATGCGAGAGTGTATATTTCTTTAGACCAGCAGTGGGGCAAGAGCCTGTATTCCAGTAACGGATATGGTTCCAAGGAAATCCTGGATGAGTTTAACAGAAATATCAAAGCCTGCGGCAACATTGACTGGGGACTTGCCCAGCATCCTTACAATTATCCGCTGACCAGCGCCAAGGCCTGGACACTCAGCAGTAAAGCGTCTTCTTATGTGACGGAGTCGGAGAATACGCCGGTGCTTACGATCAAGAATATCCACGTGCTCACCAATTACCTGCAAAAACCGGAGATGCTGACAGATAACGGCGAGGTAAGGCACTTGATTTTAAGTGAGATGGGATACACTTCCACGGCGGGACAGGAATTACAGGCGGCATCTTTTGCCTATGCCTACAAGATTATAGAGGCGAACCGGTATATTGACAGTGTGCTGTTATCCAGACAGACGGATGCGGCTGTGGAAGTCCAGCAAGGACTTGCGCTCGGCATCAATGATCCGGGCGGAGCGC
>CAYUKT010000077.1:6334-9526 GCA_964445285.1 uncultured Bacteroides sp.
TGATAGATATCCTGGTTGTTTTGCTGCCAGTTGTTACAGATGGCGGCGGCGGTATCTTCATCGGGGACGGACAGGGTGATTTCCACCACGGTCACGTCCTTTTCTTTTGCCAGAAGATGCGCCTCATACTCACCGGAGGTGGACTTGTAATAGTCACCCCGGATGGATACCTCGTTGCGCATTTCCATTTCATGATCGGTAAAAAAGGTGGAAATGTCCTTCTTGATGGAATCATTTATACGGTTGCCGAAAAAAGAAAGGGTGGAGCGGCCTTCCTCAGTGATCTCCAGATAGGTACGGTTCCGATGGGATTTGGCGGCGATCAGTTCTGCATCGATCAGTTCGGCGATCACCTGCTGTAAAGTCAGGAAATTCGTGTATTCCCGATCCAGGATAAAATCGCCTACCTGAGCCTTGGTCAGTGGAAACGTGACACGGTCCAGCATATAGAGAATGATCAGTTTATAGAGAGTCAGCGGGTCATGTGTCATAGTGTATGCCTTTCATAATGAGAGCCCTGACGGGCATTTTGCAGTTGCATGGTGTGGTGCAGGGTGTTTAGTACATCCCGCTTGTCCAGACTCCACAGGGGAGCCAGCAGCAGATTCCTGGGGCCGTCACCGGTCAGCCTGTGCACAACGATATCGGGAGACAGGTGTTCCAGACAGCTGATTAATAGCGCTATATAGTTTTCTTTGGAGAGTGGAAGATAGTCTCCCCGTTCATACCAGGAGGCCAGATCCGTGCCGCGCAAGATGTGTAACAATTGTAATTTAATCCCCCAGGTACCAATGCTGTTTAGATGCGAGATTGTCTGTAACACCTGTTCTGAAATCTCGCCCGGGAGACCGAGTATCACATGCGTGATGACGGGAATGCCGGCTTTCTGTAATCTATCGACACATCTGTCATATACATCTAAAGGGTATCCACGTCTAATAAAAAGGGAGGTCTTCTCATGGATCGTCTGTAGGCCCAATTCTATCCAGACAAACTTGTCGGGAAATTTGTTCCTTAGATTGACTATTAAGGTCAACACATCTTCTTCCATACAATCCGGTCTGGTGGCGATGGAAATGCCAGCCACGGAAGGTTCCGCCAGCGCCTCCTCATAGATTTGCTGAAGGTAGGGCAGGGGACCATAGGTATTGGTATAAGCCTGGAAGTAAGCAATACAGCGCTGCCCCGTCCGCTTACAGTGGAAAAGCGCCCGGCCGGCCGCTAGCTGTGCCTGGATGGAAGGATGGTTCTGTCTGTCTACAGCAAAATCCCCGCTTCCTCCGGCGCTGCAAAAGATACAGCCGTTATTTCCAAGCGTGCCGTCCCGGTTAGGACAGGTAAGGCCTGCGTTGAGGGCAATCTTATATAATTTCTCCCCGTAAGTATTTTTACAGTAAGCATCCAAGGAGTAATAAGGCTTACCATGCCAATTTGTATTATTCATCAGCCCTGTTTGTCTGAGTCCGCAAAGCGGATCTCGCAAAGTAAATTTGTGAAGCAAATCCCAACTTTTCGCATGTTCGAGTCCGCGAAGCGGATCTCGCAAAGTTAATTTGCGAAGCAAATTTACTTTTGGATGTGTGCCATAACGGCAGCCGCCACGACTTCTGCCACCTGGGGATCAAAAGCTTCCGGCATGATATTGTCTTCATGTAACTGCTCTTCCGGTACCAGTCCGGCAATAGCGTGGGCGGCGGCCAGTTTCATTTCTTCCGTGATCTGTACTGCGCGCCCTTCCAGAGCGCCTTTGAAGATACCGGGGAAAGCTACCACGTTGTTGACCTGATTGGGAAAATCGGAACGACCGGTGCCGACCACCCGTGCACCGGCGGCTTTGGCTGCGTCCGGCATGATTTCCGGTACGGGGTTGGCCATGGCGAACAGGATGGAATCCTGGTTCATGGATGATACCATATCGGGTGTTACGATATTGGGTGCAGAGACGCCGACAAAGATATCGGCCCCTTTCATGGCATCCGCCAGTGTACCTGTCTGATTGTCCGGATTGGTCAATTCTGTCATTTTTTGCTGCATCCAGTTGAGCCCTTCGGTATTTTTGCCGATGATGCCCACTTTATCACACATGATGACATTGTGGAAACCGTAGGTGAGAAGGAGTTTGGTGATCGCCACACCGGCGCTGCCTGCACCGTTTACAACTACCTTGCAGTCTTCTTTCTTTTTGTGAACCACCTTGAGGGCGTTGATAATACCCGCCAGCACCACGATAGCGGTACCGTGCTGGTCATCGTGAAATACCGGAATGTCCAGAATTTCTTTCAGGCGCTCCTCGATCTCAAAACAGCGGGGAGCGCTGATGTCTTCCAGATTAATGCCGCCGAAGCCCGGCGCCAGATAGGTCACAGCCTTGATGATTTCCTCGGTGTCCTGGGTGTCCAGACAGATTGGTACCGCATTGACACCGCCAAATTCCTTGAACAGGACGGCTTTTCCTTCCATGACCGGCATGGCGGCGTAGGGGCCGATATTGCCCAGGCCGAGAACGGCGCTGCCGTCTGATACTACGGCTACGGTGTTGGATTTCCAAGTGTAAGTGTAGGCCGCCTCTTTGTCTTTGGCAATCACTTTACAGGGCTCCGCCACACCTGGCGTATAGGCCAGGGATAAGTCTTCGCGGCTTTTGACGGGCGTCTTGGAGACAGTCTCTAATTTGCCCTGCCATTGTCTGTGCAGTTCCAGTGCTTTTTCATTCGTTGTCATGGGAATACCCCTTTCTTTCCTGTAACAGGCCGTCATAAAGGCCGTTGATTTTATGGTAAAGTTTATATGATAGACAGATTACATATTACATGTATCTTCCATGCTTTATATTATAGTATTTGCAATGGGGTTGCAACTTCTTATTTTAATAAGACTTTCTTGATATTATTTTGTGAAAAAATAGCTTTCTATTTTGTACGATATGGTGTATAATGACTTTGTACGTAAAAGATAAGTACATAAAAATCTTTTTCTAAGTCATATCAAGTACAAAAATCCCTAGACGAAAGATTGATATAGAGAAGTATTAAATTGTAGAGGAATGATAAAGAATACGGGAGGAATTTATGAGAGAAAAGTATGAGTCGTTGGCACTGGCGGATCTGAAAGAGGTTGCGAAGGCAAGAGGGATTAAGGGCACTTCTACCATGAAAAAAGCGCAGATCGTGGAAGCGATGCTGGCAGAGGATG
>CAYUKT010000078.1:0-6244 GCA_964445285.1 uncultured Bacteroides sp.
AATGTTTCTCAAGATCCTTACCTATTTTATCAGAAATATATTGCTGTGAATGAAGTTACTATTTAACTGCAATGTCTTATCTACGGCTTAGATGCAGTATCAATCGATCATCTCATTCTGCCTGTGCAGTTCCGGAGCCTCATACTGATCCATGAAATCCTCTCCCAAAAACACGATCTCCTCAGCAAACTTAATACCGTTTGGCACCGTAAGCACGGAAACCACCCTTTTGAAGGAAAGTCCGGGAATATAATTCAGGATTTCCATGGGGAATTTACCGTTCAGCACAATATGCTGCGGAAATTCCTTCTCATAATCGAGCACATCTCTGGGATGTGGCTTGATGAGGATCTGTGCGCGCTTGCCGTCAACAAAGCCATACTCCTCTATGATATCTGTAAAAATCTGCCGGCGCACATCCAGATCACACAGCGGCTCCGACAATACCAGGACTTTCTGCTCGGCTCCCTGCGCAAGCTGCTCCATCAGCCCGTCCAGATCCTCAATAAACAGATGCACTAAAATATCCTTATCCTCCGGCGTCAGCCTGTCCACCAGCTTCGCCCGAGGCACCTCTATATATTTCTTGCAGGGATACGTAAGTACGCTGATATCATTCACTTCCATATCCAGACAGTATTTCCCGTAACCATTCTGGATAAAGATCAGATTCCGCGCCGCCATCCAGGCTTTCAGCCCAAAATGTCCCCTGTTGTCATAACGCGCCGTATCATAATACTGGATACAGTTAAGCCCATCTTCCACTGCATGATAAGGAATTTTTTTATAACTTAAATAATACCCGATCGGATCCGAATCACAAAATACATAAATGTCTTTATACTGTTTAAAATCAACCGGCACATAAGGTTCCTGCAGTTTCCCCAGAAGTTTTGTGTACTTTATCCTTGCCAGCATATTTAAGACCAGATTGCCCCGGTTCGTATGATACTTCATAAGTTCTGGGAAAAAACAATCCTCTTTCTCATCGAACATCTCTACCTGCTCAAAGAGCGGACATTTTTCAGCGCGGTCTTTCAGATTCCCAAAGGGATTGGACATAGTACTCATCACCAGCGTGGCATTTCCCTGCTTTTCCTTGGGCAGCGCCAGTTCTTTCAGGCAGGCTATATATACATGATAAAAAGTGTGACATACATAGATTCGTTCTCTCATATTAATCCTCATTTCTTAACTTAACAATTTATATCCGATCTCCATTTTGCCCCACTTCACGCTGTATTTAACTGGGTTCTATAGATGTCAATCATAATTTATTATAATATACCTTATCATAATTGTAAAACTTTGTTCTGCTTACCTTGCCACCCTTTTCAAAATAGGGTAAGATGAAAACAGCAATACACACTTGTAATAACTTATTTTATAAGAAAGGGATTTCCCTATGACCACACAGATACAGACCCCTTATTTTGTGATAGATGAACCCGTCCTGCAGCGTTACTACGACATGCTCACGAATTCCCTGTTCCAGAACTGGCCCAATTACTTAGTCGGCTACTCTTTCAAGACTAACTCCCTGCCTTGGCTTGTTTCCTTTGTAAAAAGAAATGGCGCCTATGCAGAGGTGGTATCAGAGGACGAATATCTGCTGGCCCGGCATCTTGGATTTACAGACCGTGAAATCATATACAACGGCCCCTATAAAAGCCAGAGTTCTTTCTGTAATGTGCTGCTTGCCGGCGGCTATGTCAATCTGGATTCCAAACAGGAACTAGAGTGGCTGACTGGTTTAGTCAGTTCTTTCCCGGATAAAACTTTTAAAGTCGGTATCCGTGCCAATTTTAATCTGGAAAAAATGTGTCCTGGCGAGACCACCATGGGTGAGACCAGCGGACGATTTGGCTTCTGTTATGAGACAGGTCATTTTGCCAAGGCGGTGCAGAGCATCCGTGCCCTGCCCAACGTGCAGATTGCGGGCCTGCATCTTCATTCCAGCAGCAAGACACGCAGTGTCGGCATCTTCCGTGCAATTGCCCAGATGGCATGCCGTCTGCAGAAAGAATTTGACTTTACTCTGGAATATGTGGACCTGGGCGGCGGTTATTGTGGCGGCATGGAAGGCCGGCCGGAATATCCTGATTATTTCCCGGTAGTAGCGGAAGAACTGCGCAAATGTTTCTCCCCCGAACAGACCCGGCTGATCGTGGAACCCGGTATCTCCCTGATCTCAAAATGTACCACTTTTGTGACCAGTATATTTGATACCCGGGATATCAAAGGCAGCCGCTATCTGATGACAGACGGCAGCCGCTTTAACATCGATCCCACCATGATCAAGAGTTCCCACCTATTCCATATAGAATACAATGAGGGCTATACGCAGGATCGGCCTCTCATGGAAAGCCAAGTTATCAGCGGCTTTACCTGTATGGAGGTTGACCGGCTTTTCACACATAAGAATCAACCTGAACTGGTGCCCGGTGACCGCATCATTTATGAAAATGTAGGGGGATATACCATGAGTTTAAATCCTCTTTTTATTCAATATTTTCCAGCTGTCTATGTGCAAAACGGAAGTGAGATGACACTGGTGCGCCGGAAGTGGACACCGGAGGATTATATGCAGGGAAGCATCCTGTCAAATGAATAAATCTTATAAAGGGAACCGTATAACAGAATCGTTATCTGGAAGGAAACCAAACCATTATGAACATCTTAATCTTAAGCTGCGGCACCAGGACTCTGCTGGTGCGATACTTTAAAGAACCGGACAGTGGATTCGACCGGGTTATCGGTACGGACTGCAGTCCTTACGCACCCGCCTTATACGAGACAGACACACACTATCTGGTGCCCCGCATGACAGAACCGAATTATCTGGATACGATACTGGATATCTGCCGCAAGGAATCCATTAACGCCGTCCTGCCCTTACAGGAGGATGAACTGGCGCTGATCGCTTCCCATCATAGTCTTTTCACTGCCATTGGAGTGAAACCCATAATATCAGCCCTTTCCGCCGTGGATTTGTGCCGCGATAAATATGCTTTTTACCAGCATCTGATCATGCACCAGCTGCCTGCCCTGACAAGTTGTGACAGCTTCTCCTCTTTTCTAAAAGAAAAAGAGGCCGGACGCATGAATCTTCCTGTATTTCTCAAGCCCACAAGAGGCTGCGGCAGTATCGGCATCCAAAAGGTGAAACATCTGGAGCTCTTAGAGATTCTCTGCAAATACGCAGACGAGGATTACATGATCCAGACGCTGGCAGAAGGAGAAGAATTTGGTGCAGATATCTATGTGGACATGCTCTCACACCGGCCCGTTTCCCTGTTTGTCAAAAAGAAACTGCGGATGCGCGCAGGAGAGACCGAAAAATCCGTCTCTTATAAAGATGAAGCCCTGTTTCAGTTAATCCTCGATACGGTGGCGACTCTGGATCTGTCCGGCCCCATCGACATGGATATCTTTTGGGTAGACGGAACATACTATATTTCTGAAATCAATCCCCGCTTCGGCGGTGGTTATCCCCATGCCCATAATTGCGGAATCCGCTTTCCAAAGCTTATCGTCAATAACCTTGCCGGCAAAGCAAATACAGATACCATCGGCTCATATGAGGACGATATCTGCATGTTAAAGTATACAGATTTAATGATCATGAAAAACAAATAGGATACGAACATGATTTCTATTTCTGCAGCATTTCCCAGGCCAGCGGCGTGCCTTTTTCGATATCCCGGATTGCCGTCTGCCCCATGACTTCGTCATAATACATGGTATGCAGTCCTGCATGGGGCCGAATGGAACGCACATTATCCGGAGTGATTTTTTCACCAGCCCTGATATCCTTTACTGCAAAGAGAGACCTCGATCCACTGCGTTCCCGCTCCTGTTTTTCAGTCAGTTTATACTCTGCGGTGCCGAGCGCCTTCTCGACAATTCTGATATGGTCTACCATCTCTTTAAATTCCTGCGGTTCCATGGAAAAAGCCCCATCCGGACCGCCATCCGCCCGGCGCAGCGTCAGATGCTTCTCTACCATCTTTACCCCCAGCGGAATGGACGCCACCGGCACCAGACTGCCCATGGAATGATCGGACAGTCCCACCAGACACTGATAAGTCTCGGCCAGCGTGGGAATCATATTTAAATTAATCTCTTCATAAGGTGTTGGATAAGCCGACACACATTTTAAGAGCATGATCTCCTCATTGCCCTCTTCCCGGCAGATCTGCAGCGCTCTCTCGATATCCTCCGCATGCGCCACCCCTGTGGCAAAAATCACCGGCTTATGCAATGCCGCCACCTTCCGGATCAACGGTATATCGTTAATCTCATAAGAGGCAATCTTATAGGCTGGCATCTTATGCGCTTCCATAAAATCCACTGCCGCATGATCAAAAGGTGAGGAAAAACATATAAGCCCCAGTTTCCTGGCTACTTCCTGCAATTTAGGCTGCCAGTTCCAGGGGGTATAAGCTTCCTGATACAACTGATACTCCGTCATCCCGTCCCAAAGACCGCCATGGATCTGGAAATATTCCTTGTCACTGTCCACAGACAGGCTGTCCGCCGTATAGGTCTGCAGTTTGATAGCATCCGCCCCCGCTTCTTTGGCCGCGTGGATAATTTCAACCGCCCTGTCATAATCTTTTAGATGGTTTCCCGACATCTCTGCCACACAAAAACAGGGCTGCGATTCCCCGATAAGTTTGTTTTCAATTTTAAAAGTTTTTTTCATACCTTTTGCCTTCATTCACTGCTGCTGTCCCTGCCCTGCTTTCCTCTGTCGTATTGTCTGCTGCAGCAATCCCTGATATTATCTGTCCTTTGATATCATCTGCTGATATTTTAACTCTGCGATCGCCCAGTCATCCGGATTATCAATATCCTGGACTTCCAGTTCACTCATGATCATGGGAATCATCCGCGGAAGATCCGTTGTCCCATATTGTAAAAAAGGCACTGTCCGGCAGCAATAAAACTGCCCACAGTCATGATAATAAGGTTCCAGATCCTGGGAACGCGTCCTGGCATGTTCCGGCCATTTCATCCTTAGCTCCCCCGCTTCATTGATCACCATACAGCGCTGCGGGGGGAAAGAAAAAGGCACCACCGGCATCACGGAATCCGCTTTCTCCAAGAGTCCCATTGCTGTTTTCAGCTTCTGCGCCGTCACAAAAGGCGCTGTGGGATAGAGACAACAAAAGCGATCAAATTCCCTGCCCTGCTCCCTATATGCCGTGAGCACCTCCAAAAGCACATCATCCGTGGAAGCATAGTCCCCTGCACACGCACTGCTCCTCATAAAAGGAACCTTTGCCCCATATTCGGCAGCTATCTTCGCAATTTCCTCATCATCCGTAGAAACCATGACTTCCTCAAATAATCCCGACTGTATTGCCGCCACTATAGAATAGGCAATAATTGGTTTCCCGCAAAATAATTTTATATTTTTATGCGGAATTCGTTTGCTGCCGCCCCTGGCTGTGATAATAGCAATGGATGCGCTCATGAAAATCCAATTCCTTTCCATTCTTTCAAAGAAGATTTTCACTCTTCCCAGAAAATATCTTTCAGCGTCCTAATCGAACCTTTTCACATATTATACCCTGTACTATTTGTTTTTTCAATTACTCCTTCTGGGAAAAGGAGTGAAAAGAAGCGGCATATTCTGCCGCTTCCCTATGGCCTTATGAAATTTTCTTAAGCGCCTCAGAATGTGTTCGCACCGTCCTGCTTATATTTGATACCGTTGCAAACAGCTCCGGCAGCCTGTCAGTATAGGCCTTATAACGCTCAAAAGTAGTCATATAGCACGACTCTATATTAGCCACACGAGGTATCAGATTATTCTCCAGATGTACTATCTCGATTCGTTTGATGCTCTCCTGCTGCTCCTGCAGACATTTTTCTATATTGTCAAGTCTGCTGTTTGTGCGTTCAGAAGACTTCTCCAGATTAGCTGTTCTACCGGTAAGATCGATGATATTATCTTTCAGCTGTGTCACTTCCCTTGTGAGAACATCAAACTTATATTCCATGTTGGTCATTCTCTTATCGAGACCCGTTACATCGTCCCCTAATTCTGCTGTTTCTGCTTTCAGCCCTGCCACGTCTTTCTTCAAAACCGCCACATCTGCCTTCAGCCCTGCCACGTCTTTCTTCAAAACCGCCACATCTGCTTTCAGCTCTGCCACGTCTTTCTTCAAAACCGCCACATCTGCTTTCAGCCCTGCCACGTCTTTCTTCAAAACCGCCACATCTGCCTTCAGCC
>CAYUKT010000078.1:6344-9491 GCA_964445285.1 uncultured Bacteroides sp.
TCTGCTTTCAGCCCTGCCACGTCTTTCTTCAAAACCGCCACATCTGCCTTCAGCCCTGCCACGTCTTTCTTCAAAACCGCCACATCTGCTTTCAGCTCTGCCACGTCTTTCTTCAAAACCGCCACATCTGCTTTCAGCTCTGCCACGTCTGCTTCCAGCCTTGTTACCCTCACCTTCAACTCTGCAATATCTTTTTTAATGGGTTCCAAATGTATCTGAAGTTTTCGCTCTAATAAATCTTCTATTGATAACAGCAATGCCTCGTTATCCATATTTTATCCTCCCTTATACTAAATTTTGTTCCCGCTCATCTCCCTTATATCATTATATTCTACGAAATGCAAATCTTTTTTATATAAAAAGATGTAGAACTTTCACCCTCCTGACCCAGTGACGCATCTGCTATCTTGTGGTTTCCTGTTGATAAAGCTTTATAGTTTCAACATATATTCCTACATAGACCACAAGATATGGTATTGTGCACATTGCTATAATGACAAGATATATTTGCCTTTTTATGACAATATCGATATACTAAAGGTAAATTCATTCGGAGATCAGAGCAGCGAATCGGGTTACCCTCGATTATGAACTCCGCTTCGCTGCCTCAAACAGACAGTAGATTTTCTGATCCAGAACAAGGAGAACACAAGTCATGACGACAGTTTATTTCAGGGTGGATGCTAACAGCGATATCGCTACAGGACATATCATGCGCTGTCTTTCAATTGCGCGCGCCTGCGTGCAGGCTGGCAGGGAACGCACACAGCGTGTGCAGATTTCTTTTCTCGCTTCTGACTCTGAGAGTCGTTCTTTGTTAGAGGGTCGTTTTGAAAAATTGAATGAATTTCCTATCCACTGTCTTAACAGTGATTACCGTCATATGGAGACGGAAGTGTCTGACCTGCTTGCCTACATCACAGCAAAGGCAGATTCCGATATATCCTTAACCGGCGATACCGCCTGTGAAAAACCCTGGCTTTTTGTAGACTCCTATTTTGTATCTCCCAATTATTTTCATATGCTGTCCGGTCATTGTAAAATTGCTTATCTGGACGATCTTCGAAAGTTTGACTGTCCAGTGGATCTGCTCATTAACTATGATACAGAACTGGATTGTCCCTGCTATGCAAGGGCAGCCCATAAACTGTTAGGTATACGATATACCCCTTTACGGACGCAATTCCAGTCTCCTGCCTATCAGGTTCGCCCGGAAGCGGCACATGTTTTTGTTTCTACCGGCGGGACGGATCCTTACGGTATCGCCGAATATTTACTACGCACCATTTATGACTGCAAACCTTGTCTAAATACGCAGATGGTGAACAACACCTGCCTTTCCGAGTATCCGGACATGAGCGGGCTGCAATCCCTGCACTATCATATTGTCACCAGCAGGGCTAATCCCCGCTATGTCAATCTGACCGACATGGCCGCAGATAATCCACATATTCATATTTATGAGAATGTCACAGACATGGCCTCTCTTATGGCTTCCTGCGATCTGGCCGTATCCGCAGGCGGTACCACACTATCCGAGCTCTGTGCTGTGGGGGTACCGGCGATCAGCTATCTGATGGCGGACAACCAGCGCACCGCCGTGGAGAGTTTTGCTGTCAAAGGTATTATCCCCTTTGCCGGAGATATCCGTCCTGCACAGAAACACGATTTCGCGGATCAGGACTTTGAATCTGTAAAGATTGGCACCACCAAAGAAATTCCCCCTGTCTCAGTTATAAACAACATCCTGCAATTTATGACAAACATGTCAGGAAATGTGGAGATGCGTCAAAAAAGCTCTCATGACATGAGAGCCCTTCTGGATGGCTGCGGTGCCCGGCGGATTGCCGATGCACTGCTTGCCCCTTCATGATCATTCTCTTTCTTCGCCTAGGATTTCCGCTGCAAACTCGGGCTCTTCGACTGATCTATCTTTGCCTCTGCGGACAAGATACCAGATGCTGCCGGCGATCGTCAATGCGGAAACCAAATTGGCAATCACAAATCCAATGACCGGACCGTACTGCACATAGATTCTGTGTTCCACGCCATCTCCCTGTGTCATAAAACGCATCCGGGCGCCGTTACCGCGCTCAATCTGCAGTGCATTGCCATTTTCATCCGTGGCGCGATAGCCGTGATAACTGAGTATGGGCAGTTCAACATAACAATCCGGGACTGTCGCTGTGTAAGCCACTGCCGCTTTCGTTCCCTTTTTCTGATAATCCCTGACCGTCACATTGTTCATATCGGAGACCACCACACTGGTGACCAGCTTATCATCCGATGCCCCATCAAGCCGCCATTCATGCGGGTAAAACATCCCTATATTGGTAATCAGCTTGCTCTCATGTCCTTTGGACGCCACCGCCTGCGCATTGTCATACGGCATATGATTATTGTCCGCCGGTACAGACACGATCACCAAGAGATTTAGACCCACCAACAGGGCAAACACATAATTGCGATAGGGCTTTAAAATCTCTGAGCGTGACAGACCGATAGCACCTACAAAAACGAAGCAGGTTGAGGCAGGACCAAGAAATCTCCATGGGAACTGCAGCATCGTTGCAATATTTTCAAACACATCGTTTTCCATCAAAACCCGGTTGGGGAAATATCCTGTAATCATAAAAGTAAGTACAGCACCCAGTAACAGCAGATACATCAAAAATCCTTCCTGCTCAGTCAAGCGGCCCCGGCGCTCATACAGCAGATAAACGATGCCGATGCCGATACAGCCAAACAGCGCCAGCCCCAGTGAAAAATACTGTTTGTTATATAGACTCAATGTCTGCGTCAGGTTGGATGGATTTATGGACTGTTCAAAATAGCCGCTCCACCGCAGCACATCCTTGGCGATAGTTTCCCCAAAATAATAATATAAAAACGGCACCAGATACCAGGCGTTGAGCAGCAGGGAAAGCCCGGCTGCCTTTCCAATCTCCCGATATCTGTGTTCCCGCAGGATACGTCCGCAATACATCAGCGCCGTAATCACACAGACTGCCGCCACGAATGCTGCACTTAAGATATGGCTCTGCAGCGCCCCTGAAAATCCGATCACCAGATAATACCACTTTTTACGGTCACCCATGATCACATGATAAAGCCCGGCTATCACCAGCGGCCAGAAGACCAGCGCCA
>CAYUKT010000079.1:0-2527 GCA_964445285.1 uncultured Bacteroides sp.
TATAAGGAAGATCTGGGAAGAAAGCAGAATAAGAAAAAGAGCGCTACCGCGACACTGGATCAGTACAGCCGTGACCTGACGGCGCTTGCCAGGGAAGGGAAGCTGGATCCGGTGATCGGCAGGGAAGATGAGATCACACGGGTGGTGCAGATATTAAGCCGCCGGACCAAGAATAATCCCTGTCTGGTAGGAGAACCTGGCGTGGGTAAGACCGCTGTGGTGGAAGGGCTTGCCGCCAGGATCGTGGTGGGTGATGTGCCTTTTACCGTACAGAATAAGAGACTTCTGACACTGGATCTCTCCGGCATGGTGGCAGGCAGTAAGTACCGCGGTGAGTTTGAGGAGAGGATCAAGAAAGTCATTAAGGAAGTCATAGAGGATGGCAATATCATCCTTTTTCTGGATGAGATGCATACTATCATCGGTGCAGGCGGCGCGGAAGGAGCGATCGATGCTTCCAATATTTTGAAGCCCTCCCTGGCCAGGGGAGAGATTCAGCTGATCGGTGCCACTACCATTGCGGAGTATCGTAAGTATGTGGAGCGGGATGCTGCTTTAGAGCGCAGGTTCCAGCCGGTGACTGTGGAGGAACCCACCATCGAGGAGGCGGAGAACATCCTGCGGGGTATCGCCCATAAATATGAGGAACATCATAGAGTCACCATCACGCCGGAGGCCATCAGCGCAGCGGTGGCATTATCGGCACGCTATATCAATGACAGGAACCTGCCGGATAAGGCTATCGACCTGATTGATGAGGCATCGGCGGCGGTGCGTCTGCATGTGACGAAACAGCCGGATAAATTACAGGAACTTTCGGAAGAAATTAAGAAGATTGACTTGCAGATTGAACGGTCGATCCGGATGGAAGCTTTTACCCAGGCGGCGGAGCTGAAGAAACAGCAGGAGGCCTGTATCAGGAAATATGACCGCATCATCAGGCGGATGGAGCAGGAGGAAGAGAAGCGGGCCTATATTGTCGGTGAAAATGAGATTGCAGAGGTAGTGGCTCTGTGGACAAAGATCCCGGTCAAAAAACTGGCGGAGAAAGAGAGTGAACGCCTGTTAAAATTAGAATCCATCCTGCACAAGCGGGTGATCGGCCAGGAGGAAGCTGTGGTGGCTGTGGCCAAGGCCATGCGCCGCGGCAGGGTGGGACTGCAGGATCCCAACCGTCCCATCGGTTCCTTCCTGTTCTTAGGTCCTACGGGTGTGGGTAAGACAGAACTTTCAAAGGCATTGGCGGAAGCCATGTTCGGTTCCGAGAATTCCCTGATCCGGGTGGATATGTCAGAGTACATGGAAGGGCATTCCGTATCGAAGATGATCGGATCCCCTCCGGGATATGTGGGATTTGAGGAGGGTGGCCAGCTCTCAGAAAAAATCCGCAGGAATCCCTATTCAGTAGTGCTTTTTGACGAAATAGAAAAGGCTCATCCCGATGTGTTCAATGTACTGCTGCAGGTGCTGGATGACGGCCATATCACCGATTCCAAAGGGCGGAAAGTGAGTTTCAAAAATACCATCCTGATCATGACTTCCAATGCGGGGGCCCAACGCATCATCGATCCCAAGAACCTGGGGTTTGGTGCGGCGGAGACTGAACAGCAGAGTTATGACAAGATGAAGGGCAAGGTCATGGAGGAAGTGAAGCGTCTCTTTAAGCCTGAGTTTATCAATAGAATTGATGAGATCATGGTGTTCCATCCCCTTGGCCGTGAGGATATGAAACAGATCATTACCCTGTTATCTAAAAACCTGACCAGGCGCTGTAAGGAACAGATGGATATCGACCTCACGATCACCTCGTCCGTGAAGGAGTATCTGATCACAAAGCATATGGATGTGAAGATGGGCGCCCGGCCAATGAAACGGGCCATCCAGTCAGAGATAGAGGATGCTCTGGCGGAAGAGATACTTTCCGGCAGAGTGAAACGCGGCGACAGCGTGTCTGTGGGACTGAAAAATAAAAAAGTATCTTTCACGGTACGTGCGTGAGAGATCTAAATAACATAAAACTTAGGAGGAAAACACAATGGCTGTAGTAGACGAGTTATTGCGCACAGAAGAGGACGGCGCCATTAGTTTTGGCAATCATAAGCTGGCGGCTAAGGCAAAGGTGGAAGACTATGAGCATGGCGGGGATCTGTATAAGGTTAAGACCTATAAGGAACTGACCAAATTAGAGAAGAATGGTATGTTTGCCTATGAATCCGAACCGGGAACCAGCGTGAACGGCTTTACGGAGACGGAAAACGGCGTTGCGTTTACGGTGGAAGGCGATGAGGATGCCCAGATTACCGTGGGACTTGAGGAAGATACCGAGTATGACGTATACCTGGACGATGTAAGCGTAGGCAGGATGAAGACCAATTTGAGCGGCAAGTTAAATATCAGCGTGGAACTGGTCAGTGCCGGTGAAGTGAAGGTTAAGATTACAAAGTAGGAATACCAGATAAAATGGAAGCGGCATTTGGAACTTCCCAACTGGCGGGATGTCAGGCGGGAAGTTCTGTTTCTTTGTGTG
>CAYUKT010000079.1:2627-5799 GCA_964445285.1 uncultured Bacteroides sp.
TGCGGATATGAGTCTTCCAAGTGGATGGGGCAGTGTCCCGGCTGTAAGGAATGGAATACCATGGTGGAGGAGAAGGCGTCCGCGAAGAGCGGTGGCGGAAGCGTTCACAGGCGGGAGAGTGCCACGCCTACCAGCCTGACGGCGGTAGACATACAGGAAGAAGAGCGGATGACCACCCATATGGGGGAACTGGACAGGGTGCTGGGCGGCGGTATTGTGCCAGGGTCCCTGACGTTGGTGGGCGGTGATCCGGGTATCGGTAAGTCCACCCTGCTCCTGCAGGTGTGCAGACATATGGCGGCGGACGGCCATAAAGTGCTCTATATTTCAGGGGAGGAGTCCCTGAGACAGATTAAGATCCGGGCCAACCGCATTGGCAGTTTTGCGGATAACCTGCTGCTTCTGTGTGAGACCAGTCTTGAGATCGTGGAACAGACGATCCGCAGTCAGATGCCGGCGATCACCATTATCGATTCCATACAGACCATGTATCATGAAGAGATTTCCTCGGCGCCGGGCAGCGTATCCCAGGTGCGGGAGTCTACCAATGTGTTATTGCAGCTGGCCAAGGGCCTGAATATCTCTGTCTTTATCGTGGGACACGTGACCAAGGAAGGGACAGTGGCCGGCCCCAGGGTTCTGGAACATATGGTGGATACAGTGCTTTATTTTGAGGGGGACAGACATGCTTCTTACCGGATCCTGCGGGGCGTGAAGAATCGTTTCGGTTCCACCAATGAGATTGGTGTCTTTGAGATGAAGGAAGAGGGACTGGTGGAGGTCAAAAATGCTTCCGAGTTCATGTTGAGCGGCAAACCGGAGGGGGCCAGCGGTTCGGTGGTATCCTGTTCTATGGAAGGGACCAGGCCCATGCTTCTGGAGATTCAGGCCCTGGTATGCCGCAGCAACTTTGGGATTCCCAGACGTCAGGCAACGGGGATGGACTTTAACAGACTCAATCTATTGATGGCGGTGTTGGAGAAACGGCTGGGTCTGCAGATGTCTGACTGCGATGCCTATGTGAATCTGGCAGGCGGGATGCGGATCATGGAACCGGCCATTGACCTGGGCGTATCCATGGCAGTGGTATCCAGTTTTAAGAACCGGGTCATCGATGATAAGACCATTGCTTTTGGGGAGATCGGCTTAAGCGGCGAGGTGCGCGGTGTCTCCATGGCGGCACAGCGGGTAAGTGAGGCGGCAAAATTAGGGTTTACTACCTGTATTCTGCCGGAAGTCAATGTAAGACAGGTGAAACCGGCGGAAGGAATGAAATTGATTGGAGTAAAGAGTGTGCGGGATGCGATAGATTTGATATAGGAAGGGATAGGAATATATGTTTGGATATGTTCAACATTATATTTTTGTGGTAGGATAATGTGGGTATAGGATAAAACGTATCCTGGAAACGGGATTTGACAGGAAAACGGATAAAGGAGCCGCTATGGACGAGCATATGCAGGAACCTCAGAAAAACCAGGTACCTGTGTATCCGAATGATACACAGAAGAAAAAGCGAAGCAGATGGAAAAATGTGTTGCTGGTGCTGGTGGAGGTCAGCGTGCTTCTCATTGCTGTCGGCATATTGTATGTGGTCACCAGGACTACGGAAGAAGTGGAACGCCGGGAGATAGATGAGGAGCAGATCATCATCAATGAGGAAGTAGTGCAGCAGATTGAGGAAGAAGAGAAAGTCGAGGAGAAAGGCTATCGCAACATTGCACTTTTTGGTGTGGATGCCAGGGACGGTGAGCTGGGCAGGGGAACCAGAAGTGATTCCATTATCATCGCCAGCATCAACCAGGATACTCAGGAGATCAAACTGATTTCTATATTCCGGGATACTTTCCTGAATCTGGGCAACGACACTTATAATAAATGTAATGCGGCTTATGCCCAGGGCGGGCCGGAGCAGGCGATCAATATGCTCAACGCTAATCTGGATCTGGACATTACGGATTATGTGACCATAGGTTTTGCGGGACTGATCGATGCGGTGGATGCACTGGGCGGTGTGGAAATGGAGATCACGGATGCGGAGATCTCCCATTTAAACAATTATCAACTGTGCATGGCGGAGGAACTGCATGTAGATTATATTCCTGTAGAGCACAGCGGGAAACAGCTGCTCAACGGGATGCAGGCCACGGCTTATTGCCGGATACGCTATACCAAGGGGGATGATTTCAAACGGGCCGAGAGACAGAGAAATGTGCTGACGGCCATGATAGGAAAGGCTAAGAATGCTTCCGTAGGAGATTTGACTGATATGGTCGATGCAGTACTGCCGCAGGTGGAGACATCCTTAAATGTCAATGAAGTCCTGAGTGTGCTTGGGAGTGTGGCAGGTTACAGTGTGGTCACAAGCGATGGATTTCCCTTTGATGGCAGCAGGGTCGGTGCCAGTGTAGGCAGTAAGGGAAGCTGCGTGGTTCCCTACAATCTGGAGGAAAATGTGAAGCTGCTCCATAAAGCGCTTTATCCGGAAAAGACATATGCGCCTTCCAGACGGGTACAGGATATCAGTGATGAGATTGAAAGACTGACGGAAGAATATATAGAATAGATGAGAAAATAAAGAACGGATGGTATTCCGTTAAGAGGAAATATTGTGCACGACAGCAGGTCTTTGGCAGACTGCTGTCGCGTTAAGTTTGGCAGGATGCAGATTGGGGATCTGTGTCCTGCTATACGCTGAAGGAGAGTTGTGTATGAGAAAACTTCTGGTTTACCTGAAACATTATAAAAAAGAGACAGTCTGCGCGCCTCTTTTCAAGATGCTGGAAGCTACCTTTGAGCTGTTTGTGCCGTTGGTGATGGCGGCGATCATCGATACGGGGATTAAAGAAGGAAATGTCTCCTATGTTCTGCAAATGGGATTTCTGTTGATTGCTCTGGGATTGATCGGTCTGGTCTGTTCTATCACGGCCCAGTATTTTGCGGCCAAGGCGGCAGTGGGATTTTCCACCGGTTTAAAGCATGCGCTTTTTAGCCATATACAGAGTCTTTCTTTCACGGAGATTGATACGCTGGGGACTTCCACCATGATCACCCGTATGACATCAGATGTGAACCAAGTGCAGAACGGTGTCAATATGGTGCTGCGGCTTTTCCTGCGTTCTCCCTTTATCGTGTTCGGCGCCATGATCATGGCATTTACCATTGATGTGAA
>CAYUKT010000079.1:5899-9414 GCA_964445285.1 uncultured Bacteroides sp.
ACCATCTTCCTGCTCTATACAGGAGCGGTGCGGGTGGATGAGGGAACCATTACCCAAGGACAGGTGGTGGCTTTGGTCAACTATATGTCCCAGATTCTGATCGAGCTGGTGAAGCTGGCGAACTTGATCATTACCATTACTAAGGCGCTGGCCTGTGCGAACCGGATTGAGAGCATTTTTGAAATCCAGTCTTCCATGACTTGGGAGCAGGCGGCAGAAGCAGACAAAGATGAAAAGAAGCAGGCAGCGGAAGGAAATGGAAAGCCACAAGATGCGGGAACAGATGAGCAGCGCAAAGTCCGGCCAGCGGATACATCAGCCATGGGTCCATATGCCGTGGACTTCGACCACGTACATCTGGCATACGCCAAAGCCGGCGCGGAATCCCTCTCCGATATCGATTTTAAGGTTAAAAAGGGACAGACCATAGGTATCATCGGCGGTACGGGATCAGGCAAGTCTTCCCTGGTCAATATGATCCCCCGGTTCTATGACGCTACCCAGGGAACTGTGCGGATAGATGGCAAAGACGTGAGGAGTTATTCCATGGAAGAACTGCGGCAGAAAGTGGGCGTGGTCTTACAGAAAGCGGTTCTGTTTGCAGGTACCATCCGGGAAAATCTGCTCTGGGGTAAGGAGGACGCTGCGGAGGAAGAATTGTGGCAGGCTCTTGCCACCGCCCAGGCCAAAGAGTTTGTGGAAGCTAAGGATGGTAAGCTGGATGCAGTCGTGGCCCAGGCGGGCAGGAACCTTTCCGGCGGGCAGAGACAACGTCTGACCATAGCCAGAGCTTTAGTGGGAAAGCCGGAGATTCTGATCCTGGATGACAGTGCTTCCGCTCTGGATTATGCCACAGATGCTGCGCTGCGCAAGGCACTGCGGGAACTGCCGGGGGAGACCACCGTGTTTATCGTATCCCAGCGCGCGTCTTCCATTCAACATGCGGATCAGATCATTGTGCTGGATGACGGCCTGATGGTGGGCTGCGGCACCCATGCTGAACTTTTGCGGGATTGTGAAGTATATCAGGAGATATATTATTCGCAGTATCCGAAAACAGAGAGCGTATAGGGAAAGGCGGGAACGATCATGAAAGGACAGAAAAAAACCCTGGGAAAGGTTTTACGTTATATTAAGAAATACTGGTTCTACCTGGCGGTCTCTATCGTGATGGCGTCTGTGACAGTGGCGCTGACACTGTATCTGCCTATATTGACTGGTAAAGTCATTGATTTGGTGATCGGTGTGGGACAGGTAGATTTTGCGGGTGTGTTCAGGATCCTCAGGCAGATGGCAGTGATCATTGCCCTGACGGCTACGGCACAGTGGATCATGAACGTATGCAATAATAAGATGACTTACCGTATTGTACAGGATATCAGAAATGAGGCCTTTCAGAGGATAGAGATCCTGCCTCTGAAATATATTGACGCCCACTCTTACGGTGAGGTGGTGAGCCGTGTGATCGCGGACGTGGATCAGTTTGCGGACGGCTTGTTGATGGGATTTACCCAGTTTTTTACCGGTGTGATCACAATTCTGGGTACGTTGGGATTTATGCTCAGTGTCAATGTGGCCATCACGGGTGTCGTTATTCTGGTGACACCTTTGTCGTTTTTTGTGGCCGGTTTTATTGCCAAGAAAACTTTTACCATGTTTAAATTACAGTCTGAGACCAGAGGTGAACAGACGGCTCTGATCGAAGAGATGATCGGTAACCAAAAAGTAGTGCAGGCTTTTTCCCATGAGGATGAGGCCCTGGAGGAATTTGATGAGATCAACGAAAGATTGCAGGATTGTTCCCTGCGGGCCATCTTTTTTTCTTCCATCACCAATCCCTCTACTCGTTTCGTTAACAATCTGGTATATGCCGGTGTGGCAGTGACTGGTGCGGTCTATGCAATCCGGGGCGGTATCAGCGTGGGACAGCTGTCCTGCTTCTTAACTTACGCGAATCAGTATACCAAACCTTTCAATGAGATATCGGGCGTGGTGACGGAACTGCAGAATGCCCTGGCCTGTGCAGCGCGTATCTTTGACCTGATCGAGGAAGAGCCGCAGGTGCCGGAGCGGGCGGATGCCAAAGCGCTGCACGATGTGGCGGGCAGGGTGGATCTCTCCCATGTGGCCTTTTCCTATGTGCCGGAAAAACAGCTGATCACAGACTTCAACCTGTCCGTCCAGCCCGGACAGCGCGTGGCCATCGTAGGCCCTACGGGCTGCGGCAAGACCACGGTCATCAATCTGTTGATGCGGTTTTATGATGTGAATGAGGGTAAGATCTGTGTAGATGGTGCAGATATCCGGGAAGTGACCAGAAAGAGCCTGCGGGCTAATTATGGCATGGTGCTGCAGGAGACCTGGTTAAAAGCAGGCACCATCCGGGATAATATCGTGATGGGGAAACCCGATGCGACAGAGGAGGAGATCATTGCCGCAGCGAAGGCATCCCATGCACACAGCTTTATCAAGAGACTGCCCCAGGGATATGATACGCTTATCGGTGAAGACGGCGGAAGTCTCTCCCAGGGCCAGAAACAGCTCCTGTGTATCACCCGCGTTATGCTGTGTCTGCCGCCGATGTTGATCTTAGATGAGGCGACATCCTCTATCGATACCAGAACAGAAATTCGGATTCAAAAGGCTTTTGCCACCATGATGCAGGGACGTACCAGTTTTATCGTGGCCCACAGACTTTCCACGATCCGGGAGGCGGATGTGATACTGGTCATGAAGGACGGCAATATCATAGAGCAGGGAAATCATGAGACACTGCTGGCAGAGAGAGGTTTCTATGCAAAACTCTATGAGAGTCAGTTCGCTTCATAATAAGAGCCGTCCAGATTGTAATCCATGGATTCCGAGCGAATGTCGGTGATGATACCGTCTTCCCAGGTAAAAAGAAGATAGCGGTAGACGACTTTGTGGCTGGCAAGGTAGGACTCATCGGTCAGAAAGGTGAGCAGATGGGAGGGCTCGATCTCGTTTTCCTCACAGAACAGTTCCATATCCAAAGGCTGGCCATCAATAAAAAAAGCAGGGAGAATGATAGAACGGACAGTATCAAACGGAATCTCATCCATGGGAAGAAACTGATAGGCTGTCTCTGTTGGGGATGTATCTTCCGCTGCAGCCGAAAATATCATATAGTCCTGATAAGCGGCCCGAAAGGCCTCGGCATTATCACCGATCTTGATGCCGTGGCTGGTAGAGCCGTTTTCTGTGTCCAGCTTAAAATCTTCCAGGGTCAGAAGCGGTGTTTCCTCACCGCAGGCACATAATAGGTAAGAAGCCAGACAAAGAAGTAGCAGGCTTATGATCGTCTTTTTCATGAGTGTTCAGATCCCTTCGTGATTCTTTTCCTGTGTGCAGGTTAAATACCGCGCCGCCAGAGATACCGTGCGGCCAGGCGGCAGGATATCGAATTTAAAAACCCGTGAGGATAACTCACGGGTTGATGACAGGGGCAGTAGGAATCGAACCCACATCGATGGTTTTGGAGACCACTGTTCTAC
>CAYUKT010000080.1:0-9334 GCA_964445285.1 uncultured Bacteroides sp.
ACGGACATACCCGGGATGCCGGGGAGGTGTGGCATACGGATCGCTGTCCATATCTTGCGGGGGTGTCCTGTGAGCAGGATAAGGCATCTACGGAGTATAGCAGTGTGGTTACCGTGGAGAAAGCCCGTTACATAGAATTGCTCAAGACACAGGTGGGAGATGTCTATCAGGAAGATACCTTGTGGCAGGGAGGGCTTTTTTCTTTTGATACGGCAGGCTATATGACGGAAGTGGTATATACGGAGGAGGGGAAAGAAGAAGTGACGATTGACGGGGAGGATTTCCGACACCTGTTTGGACTGAATTCTGCTGCTATTGAAATAGAAAGAGATCAAAGGAATGTCCGGTTTCATGTAAAAGGAGTTGGACATGGATTTGGTATGAGTCAGTATGGAGCCAACTGTAAAGCGATAAATGGAGAGAAATATGATCAGATTCTGAAAGAGTTCTTTTGGGGAGTTGAATTAGCAAAATTTGAATAAGATGTCAGAAATGGGTAAGACTAACACCATGAAACCTATATGAAAAACAGGAGGCATAGTTTCATGGCGAGAAGAAATAGAAACAGTATCAGGAAAGAGCGGATTATTATGTTGGCATCTTCGGTGTTCGTTCTGGCGGCACTGACGATAACCGGTGTTTATGTAAGAAACAATAACAGGACGGAGCGGGAAAACTACGTGCTGGATTTGGAGGCCATCGAGAAGAACAGTACGGATGTAGCGAATAACACGATGCCTGCAGAGGAACTTGACACGCTCTTTGCGGAAGTGGGGACTGATGATCTGGATTACGATCCCAGCTTTCAGGAAGCAAACTCCCAGCATGTGGAGAATACCGGGGAAGAAGGTTTAAGGACCAAGGTTTCCCAAGACAAAGAGGATGCCAAAGAGGACGAAAAGGAAGATAAAAAAGAGACTGATAAGAAGACAGAATCGGCTAAGAAAGAAAAGAGCGAGGACAAGTCAAGTAAGAGTAAAACGAGTGAGCCGGAATCTTCCGAAAAGAAAAAGGAGGATGAGGAGGCCGGTATGTTTGACGAGACAGTGGATACTGTCATGAGCGGTGACGTACAGGCCGAGGCTGTTTCCACCACAGTACAGCCCAATCTTGATTTTCAGGAAGAAGACGGACTGGTGTGGCCTATTGTGGGGGATGTGCTGATCAATTACAGCATGGACCGGACAATTTATTTTCCTACTCTGGAGCAGTATAAGTATAATCCGGCTATCGTGATCGCGGCTACGCAGGGAGAGATGATCTCGGCGGCGGCAGACGGTCGGGTGACTTCCGTGACTTATGATCCTACGATTGGCAATACGGTGGTGATGGATCTGGGCAATGGGTATGAGCTGACTTATGGACAGCTGGAGAATATCACGGTGTCTGAGGGCAGTTATGTGAATGTCGGTGATGGAATCGGGACGGTGGCGTCTCCGACCAAGTATTATAGCATTGAGGGTACGAATGTGTACTTCAAGCTGACTAAGGATGGGGTGCCGGTGAATCCGATGAGCAGGCTGCAGTGATCTGCAAATGGCCGAACTGTTACGCAAATTGTGATGCAGGATATTAGAGATATTAAAAGTATTGGAATATTAAGGAAATTGGGTTGTGACTGCACGGACGGAAAGTGCCCGGCATTTCAACGCAGACGCGCTTTCACTTTGCAATTTGCGCAGCTAGTACAAGTGCTGACGCAAATTAAGAGTCTGCTTATGAAATGCCGGGCGCTTTCCTGTTCTGTGGGATTCCGGTAACTAATATTTTATATCTTCGGATGCAGACACTGTATTGTTTGGAAGATTTGACAGGTTTAAGCATTTTATGCGTTGCATGGAAAGGTTTACATAATATACAGGAGGAGCATAGAATGCTTATTATACATGGTAATATTAAGACGATGGAGGAGCGGGATTTTGCGGATGGATTTATTCGTATTGTGGACGGAAAGATTGTATTGATCGGGGATATGGGGGAGTGCCCATGGGATTTGGTGAAGAAAGATAATGGAGAAGAGATCCTGGATGCAAGGGGCAATCTGGTGATGCCGGGTATTATTGAGGCGCATTGTCATATGGGGATCACAGAGGAGAAGAAAGGCATGGAGGGAGATGACTGCAATGAGAATGTGAATCCCATTACGCCCTATCTGCGCGCCATTGATGCGATCAATCCGATGGATGCGGCTTTTAATGACGCATTGCAGGCGGGGATTACGTCAGCGATGGTCGGGCCGGGCAGTTCTAATGTGGTGGGCGGGCAGTTTGCTTTTGTGAAAACCCATGGCCGGTGTATTGACCGTATGATAGTGAAAGCGCCTGCCGCTATGAAGGTTGCATTTGGGGAAAATCCCAAGGTGAATTATTCAGGACAGGGTACTTCGCCTTCCACGCGTATGGCGATTGCAGCGATGCTGCGGGAGGAATTGACAAAGGCGGAGGCGTATCGAAAAAAGAAAGAACAGGATCCGGAGATGGAGACGGATTTTCAATATGAGTGCTGGCTGCCGGTACTGCGAGGAGAAATTCCGCTAAAAGCCCATGCCCATAGGGCAGATGACATTCTGACAGCGGTGCGGATTGCCAAAGAATTTGGGCTCAGGATGACGTTAGACCATTGCAGTGAGGGACATCTGATCATGGAGGAACTGCAGGAGGCTGGTTTCCCGGCTATTGTGGGACCGGATATGGCCAGTCGTAATAAGATTGAGGTCCAAAATATGGCATTTAAAACGGCGGGGCTACTGGCGCGGCATGGTATTCTCACTGCGGTTACCACGGATCATCCGGTCTCTAAGATACAGTTCCTGCCAATCTGCGCGGGATTGGCTGTCAAAGCCGGTATGCCGGCAGAAGAGGGATTGCGCTCCATTACCATCAATGCAGCCAGGATCTGCGGTGTGGATGAGCGTGTGGGAAGCCTCGCTGTGGGCAAGGATGGGGATGTGGTAATTTTTAGCGGCAGTCCTTTGGAAGTATTTACTAGGGCTTTTTGTACCATTATTGAAGGAAAAATTGTATATTATGATGAAGAAAGCGGGATTTTATGTTAAAATGGACGCAGACTCAGCAGTCTGCGTCCCAAGAATTGCAAAGCAATTCTTGCTGGAGCAGCGAAGGATTACAGCATTTGTGGATTGATATACTAGACGCAGACTTAAGCGGCTTGTGTCCCAAGAATTTAAATAGAGAGTGATTCTATATGCGCAATAAATCAGTTATTAAAAAAATCATATGTATTATCCTTTCTATGGGTCTGTTGACCGGTTGTGGATTTGTGACGGATTTTTCTGTGGAGACATTGCAGAACAGCAGTGAGGCCGAGGGGCCGGCAACGCTTGGCCTGACGCCTGCTTTTGATTATGAAGTGCCGGTAAGCCTGCCTAATATACTGGTGGATCAGGTGGGATATGCGATTGGCAGCAATAAGATTGCTGTGATACGGGGAGAACTGCCGCCGGATAATTTTACGATCATGGATGCAGAAAGCGGCCAGGAAGTTTATGCGGGAAAGATTGAGCAGAAAGGCTATGATACGACAATCGGAAGTTATATCAGTTATGGGGATTTTACGGACTTTAATACGCCGGGCAGTTATTACATAGAGGCAGCGATGATCGGACAGTCGTATCCCTTTGAGATCTCGGAAGAACCTTATGAAGATATTTTTAATACAGTGTTGAAACAGTATTATTTTAATCGGTGCGGGCTGACTCTTTCTACGGAACTTGCCGGGCCGAAAGCCCATAATGCCTGTCATTCCAGGGAAGCGCAGATGAAGGAAGAGGCTTCGATCAAGCGGGATGTGTCAGGAGGCTGGCACATTGACGAGATGGGGACCCGTGATGTGGTGAAGGGCTGTCAGACGGTCAATTATCTTTTGCTCTCTTATGAACTTTATCCGGATATTTTTACAGAAAATCTGCGGATACCCGAAAGCGGTAATGGGATTCCTGATCTGCTGGACGAGGTGAAGTACGAGATTGACTGGCTGCTCAAGATGCAGGATGCCACCAGCGGGGCCGTGTATGCTTCCGTCAACAGTGTGGATAATAAGACAGCGGGCTATATTCTCTATATTGACGGAGTTACCATGAGCGCTACCATTCAGTTTGCGGCGACTATGGCCAGATTTAGTTATATTTATCAGAATTATGACAGAGAATTTGCAACGCAGTGTCTCAAAGCGGCGGACAGGGCATATCGGTATGCGGAGAAGTATCTGGCGGACGTATCCCTGGAGGAATATTTCCATGCGGCGACAGAACTTTATCGGGCAACAGGCAGTCAAAGGTATCACAGTGTGATCAAGAACTACCTGCTCCAAAATCCGGAACCGGATATGGAAAATGACTTTGTATTCTGGGGCTGTGTGACCTATCTGGCTACGAAGCAGAGGGTGGATGTATCGCTCAGTGCTTCTGTCATTCAGGTATTGATGCAGAAAGGAGAACAGATATCCTTTGCTTCCAAAGAGTCTAAACTTTTAGTGAAAGCCGATCAAAAGCAGAGCAATAACGCCACACTTCTGAAAGATATGTCGAGGCTTGCGGTGGTGGATCATATCATTACCAACCATGAGTATGCTACCGTGCTGGAAAACCATATGCATTATATGCTGGGGCGCAATCTGCAGTCCGTCTCTTATCTGGATGGGGCAGGAGAACGAAATTACAGGGATATTGATATGAGTCTGGGAGTCATGAAACAGGTAGATCTAAATGCTGAACTTGTGCTGCTGTTAAGTGCGGTCATGGATGACGAGATGGTGGTGGGGGAAGAATAAGGAACTGGCATTATACCAGTTCCTTATTTTTAAAATACATTTCCCTGATAACGCCCTGTACGGTGTCACCGATATGGCGTCTAGAGTTTTTGTCAAGATCTTTTGTGTATATGGGCTTGCCGTATTCGATGACCACATGTGTTTTTTTGATCTTAGGCAGGTGGTCTTCAAAGATTGCCCCGGCGTTGTTGATGCTCATAGGAATGATGGCACATCCGGTCTTTTCAGCAATCTTAAAACTTGCGCTGTGGAACTTTAAGAAAGTATCAGGAACAGGATTGCGGGTGCCCTCCGGAAAGATGCAGATGGAAATACCAGCATGAATCTTGTCGATCGCTTCCAGGATTATCTTCATGCTCTGCTTGATATCGCTCCTGTCAATGAAAAGACAGTGCAGATATTTCATCCAGTTGGAGAGCAGAGGTATCTTTAACATTTCTATCTTGGCAACATAGCCGGTGGGACGGGGGACACGTACATAGGTCAGGACTGTGTCGAAGTCGCTCCGGTGGTTACCGATATAAAGTACCGGCTCATCTTTGGGGACATTTTCTTCACCGATAACAGTGACGGATACACCCGACAAGAACAGCACACAACGGAAAGCCCAGTTGACAATCGCCAGAGAGGAACGGTTTTTGACATCCATATTGAATTTGCCGATAAAATATTCAATGATCAGGAGGGGGATGCTTAAAATCAGGAATAAAACCACAAACAAAGCGACCAGAACCAAACGAATCATGGTATGTACCTCATTTTATATTTTTATACAAATAATTTACCCCGTTGTCTATAGCGGGGTATTTAATATATTATAGCTAAATAATCTGTTGTAATCAATATACAATGATTGGCGATTGTCGCTTTTTAGAGTAAGGAAGGGCAGAAGTTTCGGGGTGGTTTTTCTGTGTATGGCTGCCTGCAAAACGTAAAAACGAATGTGGGCAATGTCAAAAGGAAGAATATGGAATAGAGAGTCTGCATGTATAATACATTAAGTAATAAGACTAAATTTGCGGAGTCAATACTATGATAAGAACTTTGTATGAATATCAGAAAAGATTCTTAAGCGTCTGTCTGATCTGCCTGATGTGTATGGGAGTGTATGCCTGCGGGCAGAAGCAGGATACCATGGCAAAGATAAAGGATCTTGAATGCACGGTTTTGGCAGAGGAAAATATACCGGAGGAACTTTTGGAAAAAATTGAAGATAAAAAGGAGGATGCCTTTAAAATGACTTTTCAAGATCAGGGCTTTCTCTATATCTGTGTGGGCTATGGGACCCAAAAGACAGGCGGATACAGCATTGCTGTGAATGAATTGTATGAAACGGCCAATGCGGTCTATATTGACACCAATCTGATCGGCCCCAAACCGGAGGAGAAGAGTAATCCGGTGGAAAGCTATCCTTATGTGGTAGTGAAGACGGAATTTATTGAAAAACCGGTGGTGTTTGATTAGACAGGGGGAGAAAACATTTGCCCGCGCGGCGTGTTTCAGGGTATAATACGGGAAGAAAGGATGGAGGAACGAATGATACTTTTAAAGAATGGTTATATGATCGATCCGGCTTCGGGAACGGAGGGATACAGAGATATCCTGATCAATACGGAGTGTGGCAAAATAGAGCAGATTTGGCAGAGTGAAACGGAGTATGGGAGCGCTCTGCCGAAGGAAGCAGGAATTGTTGACCTGCATGGTCAAATTGTGGCGCCGGGATTGGTGGATGTGCATGTGCATTTCAGGGATCCCGGTTTCACTTATAAGGAGGATATTGATACGGGCGCCAAGGCGGCTGCGAAAGGCGGTTTTACTTCAGTGGTTCTGATGGCAAACACAAAGCCTTCGGTGGACACAGTGGAGACTCTGCGTTATGTTCTTGAGAAAGGCGAAAAGACCGGGATTCATATTTATACCTGCGCCAATGTGACCATGGGCATGAAGGGGAAGGAATTGACGGATCTGGAGGCACTGAGCGCCAGTGGTGCGGCTGGTTTTACGGATGATGGTATTCCGTTAATGGATGAGGGAATACTCAGGGAAGCGCTGCGCCGGGCTGCGAAACTGAATCGGCCGGTCAGTCTTCATGAGGAAAATCCGGCATTGATTGTCAATAACGGGGTAAATGCAGGAAAAGCGGCGGCCCATTATGGTATCGGCGGCTCTCCCAGAGAGGCTGAGATTACCATGGTGGAGCGGGATCTTAAGATAGCCCTTGAAGAGGAGGCGGATCTGTCTATTCAGCATATCAGTACCAAAGAGGCGGTGGAGCTGGTGCGACAGGCCAAGCGAAAGAGCAGACATATCCATGCGGAGGCGGCGCCGCATCACTTCTCGCTGACCGAAGAGGCGGTTATCCGGCACGGCACGCTGGCCAAGATGAATCCGCCGCTTCGGGAGGAAGCGGACAGGATGGCAATCATTGAAGGATTGCGGGATGGTACCATAGACATGATCGCTACAGATCATGCTCCCCACAGTGTGGAAGAAAAGCGGCGTCCCCTCATTGAGGCGCCAAGCGGTATTATCGGTCTGGAGACCGCCCTTTCCCTTGGTATCCGGGAATTGGTGCAGAAGGGATATCTGACCATGATGGAACTGTTGTGCAGGATGAGTTATGCGCCGGCGAAACTATATCATTTGGATGCCGGCCAGATTAGGGTTGGCGGGCCGGCGGATCTTTTGGTATTTGACCCGGAAAAGAACTGGACGGTGGACAAGTTTGCATCCAGGGCCTGTAACTCGCCCTTTGTGGGGGAGTGTATGCCGGGGGTGATTTCCTATACGATTTGTGGGGGGAAGATGGTTTACTGCTTATCTTGATAAAACAGTGACACCTATGCTAGAATTAAACGTGAAAGTGATTAACATTAATCTGCTGGTTAATCACGGTATTAAAAACCCTACAAACTCCGGCATAAAACGATAGAAAGGAACAGGAGATGGCTCAGAAAAAGAAGATAAAAGCGACAATAGTGTCACAAAAAAAGATAGCAGAGCAGATATATGATCTCTGGTTGGAGACCAAACTTGCAAAGAATGCGCATCCGGGGCAGTTTGTGGCGGTGTACCCGCATCATGAGAGCACACTTCTTCCCCGGCCCATCAGTATCTGTGAGGTCAGTGCGGACAAGCGCAGGCTGCGGCTGGTGTATCGTGTGGCTGGTAAGGGGACGGCAGAGTTTGCATCCTATGACAAAGGTGATACCTTGGAGATACTGGGAGTACTTGGCAATGGGTTTCCGGTTGACAAGGCGAAGGGCAAGCGGGTATTTTTGATCGGCGGCGGCATTGGGATTCCTCCTATGCTGGAACTGGCCAAGCAGCTTGACGGCCAGAAGCGGATTCTTTTGGGATATCGGGATAAAGACCTGTTCCTCCATGAAGATCTGGCGAAGTATGGTGATGTATATGTGGCCACTGAGGATGGAAGTGTGGGTACAAAGGGGAACGTGATGGACATCATTAACACTCATGGCCTTACGGCGGATGTGATCATGGCATGCGGCCCTATGCCCATGCTTCGTGCGATCAAGAAATTCGCCGAGGAAAAGGGGATTGAGGCTTACATTTCCCTGGAAGAGCGGATGGCCTGTGGTGTGGGGGCCTGTCTGGGATGTGTGTGCAGGACAACGAAGGTGGATTCCCATTCCCATGTGCATAACGCCCGCATTTGTACGGACGGACCGGTTTTTGAGGCGAAGGAGGTGGATATCTGATGAATACACAGGTAACGATTGCCGGTGTGACTTTTCAAAATCCTGTTATGACGGCATCCGGCACTTTTGGTTCTGGCATGGAGTACAGTGACTTTGTAGATTTAAATAAGTTGGGTGCAGTGGTGACCAAAGGAGTGGCTAATGTTCCCTGGGAGGGCAATCCTACACCGAGGGTGGCGGAAGTGTATGGCGGCATGTTAAATGCCATCGGTCTGCAGAATCCGGGTATTGATGTGTTTGTAAAGAGGGATATCCCTTTCCTGCAAAAATATGATACGAAGATTATCGTCAACGTCTGCGGCAAGACGGTGGAGGATTATCTGGAAGTGGTGGAGCGGTTAGGTGATGAGCCGGTGGACATGCTGGAGATTAATGTATCCTGTCCCAATGTGAAAGAGGGAGCGATCGCTTTCGGGCAGAAACCGGAAAGCCTCTATGATATTACATCTCAGATTAAGAAAAAAGCGAAACAGCCGGTGATCATGAAACTTAGCCCCAATGTGACGGATATCGCGGAAATGTCGCGGGCGGCCGAGGCGGCAGGGGCCGATGCACTCTCTATGATCAATACGATCACGGGCATGAAGATTGATATCCACAGGAAAAAGTTTGTCCTGGCCAACAAGACGGGCGGCATGTCCGGCCCGGCGATCAAACCGGTGGCGGTGCGTATGGTCTATCAGGCAGCCCAGGCGGTGAAGATTCCGATCATCGGCATGGGCGGTATCAGTAATGCGGAAGACGCCATAGAATTTCTGCTGGCGGGAGCCAGTGCGGTGGCGGTGGGAGCCATGAATTTTGTCAATCCTTATACGACCGTGGAG